>JAMFST010001278.1 GCA_026225435.1 Labilithrix luteola | reverse complement strand
GCGCGAGCACCGGCACGTCCTCGTGCGCCACCTTGCCGACGAAGAGGTACGGCAGGAGGTCGGCGCGGTTGTGCTGGATGGCGCTGTGGATGAACGCGTAGTTCAGCACGATGCCCTTGCAGTAGCAGGCGTCCTTGGTGAACGGCGCGCCGCCCTCGACCACGCCGCCCCGGAAGACGCGCCGCGTGTTGTGGAAGCACTCGTCCTCCTCGTAGCCCTCGGTGCGGAACCACTCGAACACGTCGAGGAAGCTGGCGCCGTCCTCCGCCTTGTCGACGGCCAGCACGCGATCGTTCAGGCGCCGCGCCCGCCGCGGGTAGGTGCGGAAGGTGAAGATCTCCATCAGCGCCGCCAGCCCCTCCTGCACCGCGGTGGTGCGCGGCGGACCTTTGGACAGCCAGCGGGCGACCGTCTGCGCTTGCCCGTTGAGCGAGGTGGCGACGTGGACCCAGCCCTCGTGCGCCTCGAGGATGTCGATGTCGCGGCGGCTGAAACGTGCACCGCTCCGCACCTTGACGTAGTCGCTGCCGGCGGCGGCGTCGGCGATGATCGTGTCGTCGACGCTGACCCGCACCGCCGCGTCGGCGAAGTAACGGGAGAAGCGCTCGTTGAGATCGATGGCCGCGTCCTCGGCGCTGATGTTCCGCTCGTACATCGTGCCCAGCGCCGCGTCGTCGACGTTGGTGAGGATCTCGTACATCACGTGGCCGAGATCGCGCACCGTGTGGATGCCGTCGGGGAACTTGTCCTTGGGGCTGCCGTACAGCCGGCGCGAGTACGCGTAGAAGCGCGGCGTACCCCGCGCGGCCAGCATGTACGCGGTGTCGCGGTACTCGAGCGCGGTGAGGCTGAGGATGTTGCCGAGCGCGTCGCTCTCCCCCAGCTCGGCGTCGACGTCGCGGGCGATCTGCTCGAACTCCTGCGCCTTGTCGCGCGGGTTGAAGCCGAGGTCGACGGTCGCGTACCACTCGGGCCCGACCTTGGGCATCTCGCGCGCGCGTGACTTGAGGAACTGCTCCTCCACCGAGTTGTCCCAGCGGATCGCCTGGAGCACGCGGATGGGGCGCTGCGCGTCGACGATCCGCTGCGCCAGCTGCGCCACCAGCTCCTTGTAGCTGCGCCAGGGACCGGCCACCGGCATCGGCGGCAGCGACGGCGGGTTGTCCACCGTGAGCTCGGGAGACGCGCTGTCGAAGTCGGGCTCGGAGTCCGGCGCGGCCGGAGGCAGTGTGCGCTTGGTCGGGCGATCGGCCTTGTCGACCTTCTCGACCGGCGCCTTCTCTGCCCTGTCCGCTTTCTCGGCCTTGTCTGGCGCGGCGGCGGCGCGGTCCACCATCACCGCTCAGTGTCGCTCATTCAACCCAGCTTGGCGACGATCTTGTCGAGCACGTCCACGTCGCGGACCCCTTCGGCCTCGGCGCGATAGGAGAGCACCAGGCGGTGACGGAGCACCGGCGTGACCATCGCGCGGATGTCGTCGACGTCGGCCGCCGCCTCGCCCAGGAGCGCGGCGCGCGCCTTCGCCGCCAGCACCAGCGCCTGCGATCCGCGCGGACCGGCGCCGAAGCGGACGAACTCGTTCACCTCCTTGGGGCGCAAGCGGGCGCTCGTACCGCTGCTGTCGCTCCCGCCGCTCACCGGCTCGGCGCTGCGGTTGGTGTCGGGGCGGGTGGCTCTTCCCAGCGCCACGGCGAGCTCCACCGCCGCCTCGGTGACCGGGATGCGCGGGATGAGCGACTGCAGCGCGCGCACCTCGCTCGCGTCGAGCACCCTGGGCACGCTACCGACGTCGGCGCTGGTGGTCCGGCGAGCGATCTCGCGCTCCTCGGTCTCGGACGGGTAGCCGATGTGCACCTCGAGGAGGAAGCGATCGAGCTGCGCCTCGGGCAGCGGGTAGGTCCCCTCCTGCTCGATCGGGTTGCGCGTGGCGAACACCTGGAACGGGTTGGGCAGCTCGTGAGTGACGGTGCCCACGGTGACCCGCCGCTCCTGCATCGCCTGGAGCAACGCCGACTGCGTCTTGGGCGGCGTGCGGTTGATCTCGTCGGCGAGGACCAGGTTGTGGAAGATCGGCCCGGGGAGGAAGCGCACGCGGCGACGCGTCCCGCCGTTCGGATCGTCCTCTTCCTGCAGCACGTCGGTGCCGGTGATGTCCGCCGGGAGGAGATCGGGCGTGAACTGCACGCGGCCGAAGGACAGGCCGAGCGCATCGGCCAGCGAGGAGACGAGGAGCGTCTTGGCCAGCCCGGGGACGCCGACGAGGAGCGCGTGCCCGCGCGCGAGCAGCGCCACCAGCATCAGGTCGACCACCTTCTCCTGCCCGACGACGCGTGCAGCCAGCGCCTCGTGCAGGTTCTTGCTCGCGTGGTGGGCGCGCTCGAGGAGCTCGCCGTCGCTCATCTCCGCCGCTTTTCCTGCGCCCGGGTCCGTCACCTGTTCACTCACGGGGACGCACGCTAGCCGAGCGGAGGCTGCGTTGGCGAGGATGTGCCGGCACCGGCCCGGCCGTGCTACTCGAGCCGCGCCCCATGCAGCCTCCCGGCCCGCAAACTGGAGAGATCGTCCACCGGCCGGATCCAGGCCTCGCCCGCGGGAAATGGGAGGCTCCGAGCTGGGCCTTCCTCGCCATCGCGGCCTTCGCGGTCGTGATCACTCTCCTCTACGTGCTCGCCCGAACCGGCAAGCTCCCGCTAACCAGGTCACAGGCTGCCGCCCGCAAGGCGCGCCAGACAGACGGTCAACCGTGAAGCTCAACGTCCGCGGCCTCCTCGCCGTCGTCCTCGCCTTCGTCCTTTTGTACGGCGTCTTCGCCGTGTGGCGCGGCCTCGGGTCCATCCAGAGCGCGCTCGACAGCTACCGCTGGCTGACCTTCGCCGCCGCCTGCGCGCTCGCCTTCGGCAACTACCTCTTTCGCTTCGTGAAGTGGGAGTTCTACCTGTCGCGCCTCGAGATCCGCGGCGTCCCCAAGTACGAGAGCTTCCTCGTCTTCCTCTCGGGCTTCGTCCTCACGGTCTCGCCCGGCAAGGTGGGCGAGGTGTTCAAGTCGTACGTGCTCGCGGCGACGCACAAGGTGCCCATCGCCCGCACCGGCCCCATCGTCATCGCCGAGCGCGTCACGGACCTGATCGGCATCATCGTCCTCATCGTCGCCGGCTCGCTCGGCTTCGCCGGAGGTCTCCTCTGGGCAGGGGTCGGCGCGGTGCTGGTGGCGCTGCTCCTCGTGGTCGTCGGCTCGCGCACGCTCTCGATGAAGATCCTCGGGATGATGGAGCGGCTCCCCGGCCCCGTCGGTCGCATCGCGCCGAAGCTGCACGCGGCGTACGACAGCCTCGCGCTCCTGCTCCATCCGCGGAACCTGCTCTTCCCCACCTTGCTGGCGCTGGTCTCCTGGTCGCTCGAGTGCCTCTCGCTGTGGGTCATCCTCCGCGGCTTCGGGCAGAGCACCAGCGTCGAGCTGTGCGCCTTCTTCTACGCCACGAGCACCCTCATCGGCGCGCTCATCCCCGTCCCCGGCGGCCTCGGCTTCACCGAGGGGGCGCTCGAGCAGCAGATGATCCACGCCGGCGGCGTGCCGCGTGGCGTCAGCACCGCGGCGATGATCCTCGTGCGCCTGGCCACGCTCTGGTTCGCTGTGCTCGTCGGCTTCGTCGCGCTGTCGCTTTTGCGTCTTCGCTACCCCGGATTGCTGGCCACCGGCGGCGAGTCAGCGGATGCTGCGAGCACCACGGACGCAGCTGTCGACCCGGCCGCTCCGTACGCAGCCGAGGCAAAGGCGGCGCTCGAGTCCGAGGGAGCCAAGGAGATCGCGTGATCCGTTCCGGTGTGCGCCTCGTGAGTGTGGTCGGTTGCCTGCTCCCTGGCGCGCTCCTCGGAGCCAGCGCCTGCGGCGGCCTCGTCGACCAGGTCGACACGGTGAACACGTACACGACCGACGCCGCGGTGCAGCCCTCGAGCACGGGCGAGCAGGCCATCGGCAGCGCCTGCACCGAGGACAGCGACTGCCAGTGGACGGACACCAGCTCGCGCCTCACCTGCCTGGAGATCCACTCCGGCATCCCCTTCCCCTTCGGCTACTGCACCGAGACCTGCCAGGCCGACAGCGACTGCCCCGGCAGCTCCTTCTGCGGCGTCTCGCCGTACGACCTCGGCCAGCTCGCGCGCTGCATGACCACCTGCACCAGCGCCACGCAGTGCCGCGCCGACTACACCTGCCTCATGGTCGAGGACATCTCCCAGGCGGAGGCCTTCGGCTGCTGGACCGCGCCGGCTCGCTGAAGAGAGCGGTCAGTCCTGCCAGGTGATCTCGATCGTCGAGGTCGGCGAGCTCTCGACGGTCGCGGCGCGGTTGCCGGCGGAGGAGCGCTCGTACGTCGTCGTGCCGTTCTCGGTGACGATGGCCTTGTAGGCCAGCGTCGCGCCTTGCGGGATGACGGCCGTGCCGGTGTACGTCGTCGGATCGGTCTTGCTCGCGGTGAGCGCGAGTGCCGGGCCGACGTGGCCCCAGTCGCCGAGCGGGTCGGCCGGCAGGAGCGCGTACGCCGAGGTCGGCTCGGCGGTCGCCCCGCTGATCGCCAGGGCGCCGGTGGACAGATCGAGCGACGGGGCGCCCGGCGCGGTGTGCACGATGAACGTCACGGTGGAGGCCGGGATGCCCACGCCGATCGCGTCGTCGCCGCTCAGCATCGGGCGGACGTCATTCCCGGTGAGGGTGAACGCGGTGTCGACGAAGGACACGTTGCGTACGTGGCGGAAGTACACGCCCCACGCCGGCACGTCGCCGAAGAGGGTGCCCGGATCGGGGTAGACCGCGCGAGCCGCCTTCGTCGAGTCGTACTCGATGGGGGTGGCCGGCACGCTGGTGAGCGTCGGGTCGGCGAGGAAGCTCACGTTCACCTTGTCGAAGCTGACGTTGCTGATGAGCGAGGTGTTGCCCCCCTCCTCCATCCCGCTGAACGTCGAGCCCCAGCCGCCGGTCGAGCTCGTGCCGGTGATGTTCTCGAAGGTGAGGCCGTCGATGGAGCCGACGAGGTCCGGATCGGCCGACGGCTTGTCGGCGCGGTCACCGGTGACGACGAAGAACGGCGTCCCCACCTTGGTGAAGGTCACGTTGCTGAAGGTGACGTTCTTGATGTTCGAGCCGTCGATGGCCTCGACCGCCATGGCCGCCTTGCCCGCGCCGCCGATGGTGATGTTGTCGAAGGTGACGTTGGTGATGGGGCCGTAGGAGGCGGTCCCGATCTTCAGCGCGTTGGCCACGCCGGAGCGCACCACCGTGCTGTTGGTGATCTTCACGTCGTCGACGCCGATGGGCAGGCCGCTCTTGATGCACAGCGAGTCGTCTTCGGAGGTGACCTTCACGCTGTCGACCGTCACGTGCTGACAGTCGAGGAGGTCGATACCGTCGAGCGTGCGACCGGTCTGGGAATCGATGGTGATGCCGGAGATCGCCAGGTTGGTGAGCTCCATGTTGACCATCGTCCACATCGCCGAGTTCTCGAGGGTGATGCCGTCGACGGTGACGTGGTCGCTCTGCAGGAGGTACATCGCGCTCGGGCGGAGGGTCTCGACGATCTTGGTGCTGGCGTCCCCCTGCCAGACGGAGGCCTCGCCATTGCCGTCGATGATGCCGGTGCCGGTGATGTGCAGGTTGTCGGCCCCCTGGGCGAAGACGAGGGCTCGCTGGGTGTTGCTGATCTGCGAGTTGCTGGTCCACTGCCACGGCTTCAGATCGGGGTACGCGCCCTCGACGTCGCTCGCCTGCAGCGCCCCGCCGTCGCCGGTAGCCTGCACAACGACCCCGCGCAGCGTGCCGCCGCCGTGGACGTGGAAGGTCATGTTGTCCTTCAGGACGATGGTGCCGCTCAGGTATACGCCTTCCTGGATGTGAACCTCGCCGCCGTGATGAGCGCAGGCATCGATGGCCGCCTGGATGAACGTGGTGTCGACCGTCTTGCCGTCGCCCACCGCGCCGTAGTCGCGCACGTCGCAGGACATCGCCAGACCGGCGTCGCCCGCGTCGCTCGTCCCGGCGTCACTGCCGGCGTCCTTCTTGGCGCTGGTGACCGCCTCGTCGCTCCCCGTGGACGCGCTGTCGGCGCTCGCGCTGCAACCCGTCGCGGCGAGGACGACGAGAGTGGTGGAAGCGGCGAGGCTGGTGAAAGCGAGGACCGGAAGGGCGCGGCGGCTGACGCGCGAGAGGAGAGAAGGCATCGGGCGAGGAGCTCCGTGTAGGTGTGCCTCGCCCTATGCAAGGAAGTGCCCCATGAGTGGCTGATCGACCACCCAGGTAACTACTGAGAATTTTCAGGCGTAGCGGTCAGCGCTGGATCGCGACCCCCTCAGGCTGGTGGATCGCCGGTCCCCCGATTTCAACCCGGCAGGGCGCGCAACGTCTCGAGCGCGAGCTCGAAGTCGGCCGGCGGCGGCGCCTCGAAGCGCACGCGCTCCCCGGTGCGCGGATGGTCGAACCCGAGGAGCCGCGCGTGCAGCGCCTGGTGCCCCAGCGTCGTCGCCACCTGGCGCACCGTCTCGTTCTTCGGCGGCTTGCCGTAGAGCGGATCGCCCAGCACCGCGGTGGCGTTCTCCGCCAGGTGCATGCGGATCTGGTGGGTGCGACCGGTCTCGAGGCGACAGACCACGTGGGTCGCCGCGCCGCGACCGAAGGCCTCGAGCGTCTCGACGTAGGTGACCGCGCGCTTGCCGCCGACGACGTTGGACGTGAAGCGCAGCCGGTCGGTCGGGTGGCGGCCGTGCATGGTGGCGAAGGTGCGGCTCTTCACCTCGCCGCTGCACAGGGCGACGTACTCGCGGTCGATCGAGTGGGCGGCGAACTGCTCCTTGAGCGCTTCGCGCGCCGCGCTCGTCCGGGCGACGACCATCACGCCGCTGGTCCCCTTGTCGAGGCGGTGCACGATCCCGGGGCGCAGGTGCAGCTCGCTCTCCCGTCCGGGGACGAAGGCCTCGGGCACCTCGTCGCCGGCGATGCGCATCTCCTCCGACGGCAGCTCGCGGTCGAAGGCGCCCATCGCCAGCAGGCCGTTCACCAGCGTGCCGGTGGCGTGACCGCGCGCCGGATGGACCACCAGCCCCGAGGGCTTGTCCACCACGACGACCGCATCGTCGGTGTACATCACGCGGAAGACGACGCCGTCCTCGGCGGTCGCGGTGGTCGACGGCGGCGGCTCGGGGACGACCGAGATCTTCGCCCCCTCGCGCAGCTTGTCGCCCGGCTTCCTGCGCAGACCGTCGACCGTCACCCGGCCGTGCTCGATCCAGCGCTGCAGCTCGGCCCGCGAAACCGCCGCAGCGGGATCCGCCCCAGGTTGCTGCTGGCGCAGGTCCACCAGCATGGACACGAGGAACCGATCGAGCCGCGCGCCCGCAGCTTCGGCGGGCACGACGAGCAGGATCGGGTTCGCTCGGCTCACCAGATCTTCGACTTGATGTGCCCCTTGGCCTTGATGAGGATGTCCACCAGGGCGCGATCGTAGAAGTTGCGCGGGTACAGCTCCGGCGCGACGCGACGCTTGTACAGCGCGCGCCCTTCCTCGATCTCCTCCGACAGCCCCTGGAACAGGTTGTCGTTGGTGATGCCGTTGATGATCTTCTCCTCGTTGTACAAGCTCAGGTCGCTGGCGATGGCGCGAGCCAGACGACGGGCAGCTTCCTCGGTCTCGATGAGCGGCATCGGGCAGTTCTCCTGCGAACAGGATCGCGGATCGGGCGGTACAAAAGCAAGAGGCCCCGCCAGGTTCGTGAGAACCGGCGAGGCCGAGAGCGAAAGCTAGCGGTTTGCTGCGAAGCTCAGTTGACGCCGACCGGGAGGAAGAAGGCCGTGACTTCGTAGGTCTTGGCGCCCTTGGCGGTCCCCTCGAAGTAGCCGAAGGTGAGCAGGCCGTTGCCGGTGAGCGCGGTGGTTGCGCTGGTGACGGCGCTGGCCGAGGCGGCGGCGCCGGTCAGGTCGACGTCCGGGCTGCTGGCGGTGG
>JAMFST010001277.1 GCA_026225435.1 Labilithrix luteola | reverse complement strand
GCCTTCACCCGGGACACCAGCATCGCCTGGCTCGCCCCCTCGAAGAAGTCGGTGATGAGCACCACGATGGTGCGCCGCGGGTTCTCCACCAGCCCCTGCGCGTAGGCCACCGCCTTGCCGATGTCCGTGCCGCCGCCGAGCTGCACCTTCATTAGCACCTCGACTGGGTCGGTCACCTGGCCGGTGAGATCGACCACCTCGGTGTCGAAGATGCAGAGGTGGGTCTTGGTCGACGGCAGTCCCCAGAGACACGCCGCTGTCACCGCCGCGTGGATCACGGAGCCGAGCATGCTGCCGCTCTCGTCGACGAGGAGCACGATCTGCCATTTCTGCAGGTGCTTGCGCGTGCGCGAGACGAAGAGCGGCGTGCGGATGAAGAGCCGGCCCGCCGCGCGGTCATAGGTGCCGAGGTTCTTGCGGATGGTGGCGCGCGCGTCGAAGTCCTTGGCGACCTTGACGTTCGATCTGCGCCGCGAACGGGGGCCGTGGAAGCTTCGCTGCACCGAGCGGGCGAGCTTGTCCATCAGCTTGCGGGCGACCTTGGCCACCAGCTCGCGCGCCATCGCCAGCACGTCGGGGCTCATCAGGTGCTTCGTCAGGAGCACGGCGCGCAGCAGCGTCTCGTTCGGCTCGACCCGCGCGAGCACCTCGGGGTTGGTGACGATCTCGTGGATCTGGTAGCGCTCCACCGCGTCGCGCTCGATGCGCTCGACGGTCTCCTTGGGGAAGAGGCGATGGACCTCGGAGAGCCAGTCCGGGACGGCGAGCGCCGGGCTGCCCAGGCCGCCCTGGCGCTCGCGGATGTCGCGTTCGGCCAGCCCTGTGCCCCGGTCGTAGAGCCAGGCGAGCGCGGCGTCGGCGGCGAGGTCGTCGGCGTTCGCGCCGGAGCGCCCGTCGAGCGCCGTCTCTGCTGCGCGGCCGAGGAGTAGGCGCCAGCGAACGAGCCGTTCGTCGCGAGCGCTCACCGGGTGCCTCCCGCATCGAGATCGTCGGTCAACCCGAAGCGCGCGGCGAGGGCGGCGGCGGCGCGCTCGATCACTGCGCCACGCTGGACGGTCGCCGGATCGGTGCTCGCACGCAGGAGGTGCATCGGGTCGACCGCGTCGTCGCCGCCGAGCGTGACGATCGACTCGGCGATGGCGAGGCGCTCGCGCGGCGGAAAAAACGAGAACGCCAGGCGCAGCGCCGGTAGCGCGATAAGGAAGTCGTCGCGCACGAAGCCGCTGATGCAGACGTCGATGGTCGCGACGAGCGCTCGCGCGTGCACGACCTCCTCGCGGGCGAGCGCGAAGAGCCCGGCGAGGAAATCGCCGAAGGACTCCGGGCGCGCGACGGCGCGAAGGACGCGGATGGCGTTCTCCTCCGGTTCGTCCGCGTCGTCCGGTTCGCGCGTGGACCAGAGAAAGCCGAGCGCGGCGCCGCGAAGCGCAGGCGGGGCTCCGAGGTCGCCGACGCGGCGCTGGCAGACGGCCCGGGCGCGGGTCGCATCGAGCGTGAGCTGCCCCCCGTCGGCGCGCACGACGTCGCGAAGCGCTCGCACGGCGAGCACGTGCCCTTCGTCATAGGAGGCCGATGCGCCCTGGATGCCCTCGAAGAGCCACAGCCCGCGCTCGACGCAGGCGAGCAGGACCGGGCCGACGTCGAGCTCGCTGGTGAAGAGCGTCTCGTGGCCGTGGAGCGCGATGAGCTTCGTCATCGCCACGCCCAGCGAGCCGAGCGAGGGCTCGGCGGCGACGCGCCGGCCGATGTCGCCCAGGCAGCGCCGGGTGAGGCTGCGGATGCCCGCGAG
>JAMFST010000148.1 GCA_026225435.1 Labilithrix luteola | reverse complement strand
GGAACCGCGCTCGAACAGCAGGCGCTCGAGGAGGCGATCGCGAGCCTGCAGCGGGCGCGAGCGACGAAGAGCACGCGCGACTTCGAGCAGCGGCTGGCGGCGGTGGAGCGACTGATCGAGGCGGCGGTGTTCCGCGATCCGGGCGCGGTGGGGCGGATGTTCCGCGCCGCCGCCAGCCGCGCGGGAGAGACACGCGATCCGCGCGCCGCCAACGAGCTCGTTCGCGACGGGGAGCGAGCGCTGGCGGCGGGCGACCACGAGGGGCTGCGGCGCACGCTGGTGTCGCTGTGGAACCTGCTCCCCCCCTCGGAGGCCGCGCGAGCCAAGGCGCACGGCTCGGGGGTCGAGCAGTGAAGCGCCCGCGCCGATGACGCCGCGCAACGCCTTCTACGTGCTCGGTCTCCCCGCCGACGCGACGCCCGGCGACATCGAGCGCGAAGGGCGCAAGCTGCTCGGGCTCCTCGAGCTCGGCGTGGGCAAGGGGGCGACGTACACCTGCCCGCTCGGCACCTTCCCCCGCGACGCCACGCTGGTGCGCGAATCGATGGCGCTCCTCCGCGACCCGGCGCGCCGCGCGCGCGAATCGGCGCTGGCGGCGATCCTCGGAGCTGGCCCGGCCGCGGCGCCTCCCTCCGCGGAGCAGGCGCGAAAATCGGCGGGGCCCGCCGCGCCGCTCACCGATGCGCTACGGCTCGCCGGCTATCGAGGGCTCTGATGCCGACGCTCATCGGCTTCGTCCTGATGATGCTCGTGCGGTACCTCGTCGCCCGCAAACGCGGGACGAAGTTCGCGCCCTTTGCCGCGTACACGCAGCCGTTCTCCCGCAGCCTGCGCACGCTCCTGTGGTTCAGCATCTCCGCCTTCGCGGCGATCATCGAGATCGTGCTGCTCGTCGGGGCCTTCGCCAGCAGCGGTCAGCTCGAGATGGTGCTCGCCGCCTTGGTGGGCGGGGCCATCCTCGCCGTCTGGTGGATGTCGGGGCGCTGGCTGCTCGCGCTGGCGCGCCGTCCTGGAGCGCCTCCTCCGCGGCTGCTGTACATTCTCGCGCAGCTCCTGTCGGTCTTCTCCCTGACCGACGAGTCGAGCGCCGGTGCGTTGCTCATCGCCGCCGTCCGCATCGCCCACGCACGCCCGGCGACCGCCGAGGAGCGGGCCTGGCTGTGGAGCAAGGTGCGCCGGCAGAAGCGCGGCTTCGGCACCCTCGCCTGCGCCGCCGCGGTGCTCCTCCTGCTCGACGCTCGCGCCGCCCGCGACGAAGGGCGCCCTGCCGCCGCCCGCGACGCGCTCCTCCAGGCGCGCGGCCTGCTCGGCACCGTCAGCTATGCCGGCTCGA
Source organism: Labilithrix luteola (assembly GCA_026225435.1). GTDB lineage: Bacteria > Myxococcota_A > Polyangia > Polyangiales > Polyangiaceae > JAMFST01. The sequence goes on along the minus strand of JAMFST010000148.1, from coordinate 1,441 downwards.
AGGGGGCGCCGAAGCTGGTGCGCCGTCTCGCCGGCGATCTCCACGCGCTCGTCAGCGCCGAGCTGGGCGACTGGGGCTTCGTCGCCATCGCCGAGGAGCAGTGGCTCTCGGACGACGTGAAGCAGCTGCGCGCGGTGGTCATCGAGCACATGGGCGATCCCCGCGCCGGGCTGCCACCGCTCCCGGAGCCACGGTCGATCCTGGCGAGGATCCCGCGCCTCCCGCGGAGCCCACGGCCACCGTCGCCGCTCGCGGTGGCGATGCAAGCGCGCCTGGCCGACGCACCGGATGGTCCCGTCACCTTGCCGTTCGAGGAAGCGCAGGAGCAAGCTCGCGTGGTGCACGCCACGCTCTCTCGCGGCGAGCCGGTGGCGGTGCACGAGCAGTTCCTCGTCCTCGCGGTGTTCGACACGCTGCTCAGCCCGCAGGCGCCGATGACGGTCATCCCGGAGGTCATGCGCGCCGACACCGAAGCGGTCGCCGCGATGCAGGAGGACGTCGCCCAGGGGCTCTCCGGTCTGCTGGTCGACCTGCCGCCTCCGCTGGCGGCGCTGCGCAGCTACGGCCCGGTCTCTGCCCGCGTGCACCGCACGATCGAGTCGCGCCTCCTCGGCGATCTCCAGGCGACCTGCGATCGAGCCAACCGCCGGGTGAAGGACAAGTGGCGCGGCACTCCTTACGAGGAGTGGCTCGAAGCGACGAACATCCGCCAGGCCTTCCGCCGCCTGGAGCACACGCTGGGGACACCCGCCGCGGTGCAGGCCTGGCCCATCTACAGCGCCGCCGCCGGCCGACTCGGCGTCTCCTTCTCCGAGACCAAGCCGCGCCGCCGCCCCCTGGCGCATTGCATGTTCCACAGTCTGTACAAGGACGCGCAGCGCTTCGACGACCCGGCCAACGTGAAGCAGCAGGGGCACAACATGCGCGTCACCACCTAGTTCGCGTTTCCCCCCTTCGACGCGCCGCCGCTCTTCGCTCCAGTGTTCTCGTCCAGCGTCGGTCGCCCCGCCTTCTCCGCCGGATCCGTCCTGGGGATGTAGTTCACCGTGCCGCTGGGCGGGTTCCCCTTGGCGGCCTGCTTCTCCTTGGCCTGCAGCGGGGCGCCGTCCTCGAGCTCCATCGGCGGGCGCGAAATACCGGCTAGTGGTGATCGACCACGAGTCAGATGACCCAGAAACCCAAGCCTACCTGCAGGAAATTTCCAAGCGCCATGTCGTAATGCCGTATTCAGGAATATTCAATTTTTCGCGGATGAACAACGCGGCGGTAGCACGACACGGGTCGGACGCGGAATTTATTTTGTTTCTGAACAATGATGTCGAGGCGATTCAGGACGGCTGGCTCGACCGGCTGCGATCGCTGGCTTATCGCCGCGACGTCGGCGCGGTCGGGCCGTTGCTGATGTACGCCAATCAACAGGTGCAACATGGTGGCGTTATTC
>JAMFST010001276.1 GCA_026225435.1 Labilithrix luteola | reverse complement strand
GAGGTTGGCGAGAAATCGTCGGAAAGGCTGCAAGGCTAGGGCGGGGCCGAGGGTTCCGTACTAATGTACGGCGACGACCCCCAACCGACGACTTGCGGCCTTTCCGGCGGCTCATCGTCGGCCTCTTCAGTCGAAGTCCTCGATCTTCCACAGCCCGTGCTCCTTCACGAGCTGCATGGTGCCGGCGCCGTAGGTGAGCGCGGCGTGGTCGCCGGTCTCCTCCACGCTGGCGCTGGGGAGCACCTGCTTCAGGGCGGAGAGCACCTGGGCCATCTCCTCTTTGTCGCGACCTTCCCACGCGTCCTTGAGCTTGGCCGCGTTGAGCCCCTCCTTGTGCGCGTCGGGGACGAAGCGGAGGATCACGTCGTAGCGCTTGCGCTCGAGGGCGCGGACGAAGCCCTGCACCGCGTGGCGCGGCGTGTCCTGGGCGTACAGGTCGACGGCGCCGGCCTCGACCCGCCAGCGACCGTCCTCGAGGACCAGATCGAGCTCCTGCCCGTTCGCGGCGGTCACCGTGGCGGTCACCACCGCCGGCGCGCTCGAGCGCTGCAGCGCTCGTCCGAGCTCGCGGACCTCGTCGGGATCGTCCTTCACCATGCGGCGAAAGGACTCGACGGAGACGCTCCGCTTGGCGTCGTCGCTCAGCAGCGAATAGGCCTCGTCGGCGTGCCCCTGCTCGAGCGCGTGCCCGTAATCCTTGAGGACGCTGCCGGGATCGCCCGCCGGTTGCGCAGGCCCGCAGGCGGCCAGCCCGAGGGAGGTGGTCGAGGCAGCGAGCGCGATCAGCAGCGAGGAAGGGCGGAGCTCGAGCATCCACTTCGGGGTCTACCACAGACCGCCTGGCTCGCGTGGCGCCGGCGTGCCCGCGCGGGATGCCTCCTGGCGCCTCCGCGTGATAGAGAGAAATGGGTGAGCACCGAACCGCGCGACCTCGAATCGCTGCCGATCCTCCCCTTGCGGAACAGCGTCGTGTTCCCCGCGAGCCATGTGCCGATCAACGTCGGTCGCGCGCGCAGCGTTCGCCTCGTCGAGGAGCTCGTCGGTCGCGAGCGCGCCGCCGTGGGTATCGTCAGCCAGCGTGACGCCGACGTCGACGAGCCGTCCTTCGGCGATCTCTACGAGGTCGGCACCCTCGCCCGGGTGGTGAAGGTCATTCGCCTCGGCCCGTCGAACTACTCGGTCGTCCTCCACGGCCTGTCGCGCATGCGCATGCTCCAGCCGTCCGGGCTCGAGCCGTACATGCGCGCCAAGGTCGAGCGGATCGACGAGGACCTCGAGCGCGACGTGGAGCTCGACGCACTCGGCGCCAGCCTGCGCGAGTCGATGCGCGAGGTGCTCACCTTGATGCCGAACGTGCCCAAGGAGACGGCCAGCGTCGTCGACAACGTGCGCGACAGCGGCGTGCTCGCGGACCTCATCGCGTCGAACCTCACCGGCGATCAGGCCTCGGTCGCCGACAAGCAGCGCATCCTCGAGACGTTCGATCCCAAGTCGCGCGTCCGTCAGGTGGCCGCCATCGTCCAGAAGCAGCTCGATCTGCTGCGGGTGAAGCGCGAGATCAGCGTGATGGTCACCGAGGAGGGGAAGTCGCAGCGCGAGATCGTCCTCCGCCAGCAGATGAAGAGCATCCGCGAGGAGCTCGGCGAGGGGAACGAGGACGACGAGGTCGAGGAGCTGCGCGAGAAGCTCCGCCTGGCGCAGCTGTCCGAGGACGCGGCCAAGATCGCCAAGAAGCAGCTCGGGCGCCTGGCCAACATGCAGCCGCAGTCGGCCGAGTACGGCGTCACCCGCAACTACCTCGAGTGGCTGTCGGACCTGCCCTGGGCCAAGACCACGCCGGATCGCATCGACGTGGCCGACGTGCGCCGCTGCCTCGACGAGGACCACTTCGGTCTCGACAAGGTGAAGAAGCGCATCGTCGAGTACATGGCCGTGCGCAAGCTGCGCCAGCTCTCGGGCGGCCCCAACTCGCTCCGCTCGCCCATCCTGTGCTTCGTCGGTCCGCCCGGCGTGGGCAAGACGTCGCTCGGTCGGTCCATCGCTCGCTCGATGGGGCGCCGCTACCACCGCATCGCCCTCGGCGGCGTGCGTGACGAGGCGGAGATCCGCGGCCACCGCCGCACCTACGTCGGCGCGCTCCCCGGTCGCATCATCCAGGGGCTCAAGAAGGTCCAGTCGAAGAACCCGGTGCTCGTCCTCGACGAGATCGACAAGCTCGGCGTCGACGTCATGGGCGATCCGGGCGCGGCGCTCCTCGAGGTGCTCGACCCGGCGCAGAACTCGACCTTCCAGGACCACTACATCGACACGCACTTCGACCTGTCGAACGTGACGTTCCTGGCGACGGCGAACGATCCCAACACCATCCCCGACGCGCTCTACGACCGCCTCGAGGTCATCGAGGTGCCGGGCTACACGCGCATGGAGAAGGCGAACATCGCCCGCGAGTTCCTCGCCCCCAAGCAGCTGTCGTCGCACGGGCTCACGCCGGAGCGGCTCGAGTTCACCGCCGACGGGCTGCAGGCGATCATCGACGGCTACACCCGCGAGGCCGGCGTCCGCGGTCTCGAGCGCGAGATCGGCGCCGTCTGCCGGAACGTCGCGGTGAAGCTCGCCGAGGGGGAGGACGTGCACATCGTCGCCGACGCCGCCGAGGTGGAGAAGATCCTCGGCGCGGCGCGCTTCACGCCGGATCTGGCCGAGCGCACCAGCTCTCCGGGCGTCGCCACCGGCCTCGCCTGGACGCCTTCCGGCGGAGACGTTCTCTTCATCGAAGCGACCAAGATGGGCGGCAAGGGCTCGGTGCTCGTCACCGGCAACCTGAAGTCGGTCATGCAGGAGTCGGCGTCGACCGCGGTGAGCTTCGTCCGCAGCAAGGCCAAGCAGCTGGTGCTCGATCCCGAGTTCCTGAAGTCGATCGACCTGCACGTCCACGTGCCCAAGGGCGGGACGCCCAAGGACGGCCCGTCGGCGGGCGTCACCATGTTCGTCGCCGTCGCCTCGCTGCTCCTCAAGGCGCCGGTGAAGAAGGAGGTCGCCATGACCGGCGAGATCACCCTCCGCGGCAGCGTGCTCCCGGTCGGCGGCATCAAGGAGAAGCTCCTCGCGGCGCACCGCGCGGGCATCACCGAGGTGCTCATCCCGTACAAGAACGAGCGCGACCTCGACGAGCTGCCCAAGGACGTGCGCGAGCAGCTGAAGGTGCACCTGATCAAGCGCGTGGAGGAGATCCTCCCGCTGGTGCTCGAGCCGGGCTCCCCCGAGCCGACCGGTGAGCGCAGCGAAGGGCCGGCGAGCATCCCGCCGCCGTCGCAGGGCGCTCCGAACCTCCGATAGAAAACGACGGAGCTCGCGACCGTGCGCGTCGAGATCCGCGGCGCCCTCGTCGTGGCGGTCGGGAGCCTGAGCATCGGCTTCCTGCCGCTGTTCGGGCCGCCGGGGTACGAGCAGTCGCTGGCGGCCGGGTTGCTCGTGCCGTCGGCCACGGCGATCACCGCGGCGCTGACGGTGCGGCGCGTGGGGCGCGAGGCGTCGCTGCCGGCGCCCCCGTCTCCGCTCGCTGCGCTCGGTCGCGGGGCGCTCCTCGGCGTGGCCTACGCGGCCATCGCGTACGCCGCGGCGCTCCTCCACGGCCTGCTGGAGGGCTTCTGCGGCATCGCCGACGGGACGGTGTACTTCCTGCTGACCGCGGCGGCGGGCGCGGTCCTCGGCGGGGTCTGGGGCGTCGTCGCCGGTGAGCTGACGGTCGGTCGCGCAGGAAGACGCGGGACTTCTCTGGCGGTGCTCCTGGCCATCGCCGCGCCGCTGGCCAACGCGCTCACCAGCGTGCTGCGCTTCTTCACCTCGCCGATCATCTTCGCCTTCGATCCGTTCGTCGGCTTCTTCAGCGGCACGCTCTACGACACGGTCATCGACGCCAACGCGCAGCTGCTCACCTACCGCGTGGGATCGCTGGCGACGCTCGGCTGCGCCTTCTTCTTCGCCAGCTTGCTGACCCGCGACGAGCGGGGGCGGGCGGTCTTCGATTCGACCCAGCTGGCCGCCCGCGCCGTCGGCTCGTTCGGCGGGCTCGCGCGCCTCGGCCTCGGCGCGGTGTGCCTGCTGATCAGCCTCGGGATCACCTCGGCGGGGAGCACGCTCGGGCACTGGCAGACGGCCAGCACCATCAAGGCGACCCTCGGCGGGCATCGCGAGGGGGCGCGCTGCACGGTGGTCTATCCCGCCGGCGTGCGCGACGAGGACGCGGATCTGCTCCTGCGTGATTGCGAGGAAGACCTCGCCGCCGACGAGGCGACCCTCGGCCTGACGCCCGAGCAAGGGCCGCCGCGGGTGACGGCCTACTTCTTCAAGGACGCGGCGGAGAAGCGCCGGTTGATGGGCGCCGCCGACACGTACATCGCCAAGCCGTGGCGCGCGGAGGTGTACCTCCAGCTCGCCGCCTATCCGCACCCGGTGCTGGGGCACGAGCTGGCGCACGTGGTGTCCGGCAGCTTCGGGCGGGGG
>JAMFST010001275.1 GCA_026225435.1 Labilithrix luteola | reverse complement strand
GGTGTCGCCGAGCATCATCAGCTCGGCGCGCGGCAAGTGCGAACGGGCGATCGCCGCCTCGACGATGTCCGGATCCGGCTTGGAATTCTTGGCGTCGCTCGAGGTGCTCTGGGAGTCGATGAGATCCTCGATCCCGGCGGCACGCAGGAGCGCCTGCAGGTCGTCCCCCTTGGCCGACGTGGCCACCACCAGGGCGAGCCCCCTGGTCTTCATGTGCTCGAGGAGATCACGCGTCGCGTGGAAAGGGTGCAGCCTGGGGAGGTAGCGCGCGCCGAAGATCTCCTGCTTGCGGCGGCTGACGGTCTTGCCCAGCTTCGAGCTCGGGTCGATGCCGAGGGTGGGGAGCAGCTTGTCGCCGCCCATACCGATCAGGCTCTTCAGCTGCGTTGGGGAGACCTGGCGCCCCTGCTCGGCCAGCGCGTCTGCGAAGGACGCGGCGTGCGCGTCACTGCTGTCGAGGAGCGTTCCGTCGATGTCGAGCAAGGTGCCACGGATCATGAGCGCCGAGGTTGCACGTCACGTGCCGCCCGGGCACAGCGCGCGGCCAAAAACGGTCCCGCCCGGAAACTTCGGCGACCGGTGCGGCGTAGATTGAGTCGATGGCCTTCGCGAATCGCCGCTTCCTCGCCCTCGCGGTGCCCGGCGCGCTGCTCTCGCTGCTCGTCGGCGCGTTGCTGCTCCACCCGGCGGCGCCCGCGCACGCCGACGCGGCCAACGCGGCCAACATGGGGGGTGGAACGCCGGTGGTCGTCGCGCTCTACACCAGCGAAGGCTGCTCCAGCTGCCCTCCGGCCGACGCGCTCCTCACCCGCCTCGAGCGCTCGCAACCCGTCGCCGGCGCGCGCATCGTGCCGCTGGAGATCCACGTCGACTACTGGGACGCCATCGGCTGGAAGGACCCGTTCTCCAGCGCCGACTTCACCGCGCGGCAGACGAGCTACGCGCGGTCGCACGGCTCGAACCATCTGTACACGCCGGAAGCGGTGGTCGACGGCGCGGTCGACGTGGTCGGTGCGGACGAGGAGGGGCTGAAGAAGCTCGTCGCCGAGGCGGCACGTCGACCGAAGGTGCCGCTGCGGGCGAGCTTCGGCGGCAAGGGGCTGGTCATCGACGTGCCGGCATTCGCGGGACCGGCGGCGGCCACGGTGCGCGTCGCCTGGGTGCAGCCGCAGGCGAGCGTCGCCGTTCCGCGGGGCGAGAACGGCGGACGAACGCTGGAGCACACGGCGATCGTGCGCCAGCTGGTGACCCTGGGGACGGTGGCGCCCGCCGGAGGACACCTGGAGACGATCGCATCGGGAGACGCGAGCCTGTACGCCGTCGTGCTGCTCGAGACCGCGGAGAAGAACGAGACGCTCGGCGTCGCCGTGGTCCCACGCTAGCTATGCGCTAACGCTCGGGCGGCGGGACCTCGTCGCGGAGCGCGTTCACCCCGGCGGCGGTGATGCGGTAGGCGACCGCGGCGTTGCCCATCTCGCGCTCGTCCTCCTCGCCGTCGGGTGCCTCGCCATACGCGCCGAGCGCCTCGACGAGCCCGAGGTCGCACAGCTGCTGCATCGACTCGTACTCCTCCTCGTGCAGCTCCGCGTCGCGCAGCCCGCCGTGGTCTTCGTCCGAGCGACGCACCTCCCAGAGGAGGGCCACCTCGGCGGAGCTGAGCGCGATCATGGCATCTTCATCTAGCGCAGCGGGCGCCCACCGCGAGGTACTTGTTGGTGGCGAGGTACGAGCCGAAGTCCCCCTTCTCCTGGATGGCGTGGGCGTCGAAGGCGCCGGTGCGCCCCAGCCCGGCTTGCAAGGTGGTCGGATCCGACGAGCTCACCGGAGGCATGGCCACGTTGTAGACGTCGCCGGCGAGGTCGGCGTGACCGAAGGGGCCATTGCCCTTGGGGAAGCGCCCCGGCGGCGCGACGTACACGCTGTAGTCGCAGGCCTGCGCGTCGTTGTCGAGGCAGGCGATGCCCGAGGCCGGAGACCACCAATTGTACAGGTGGTTGGCGTGGTCGTTCACGCTCCCGTCGGGGGTCTCCTTCCCGTCGGCGAGCGCGATGGCCTGGGTGGGGAAGGGATAGTCGTACCCTCCGGGGACCGGCCCGTTGCCCCACGGGTAGGCGTGCGTGGCGGCGTCGCCTTCGGTCCAGGCGTAGCTCAGCTCGTCGAGCGTGGGGATGCGCCCGCCGTCCCAGATGCAGAAGGCGGCCAGCATGTAGAAGGTGGCGCACTGCATCGGCTTGGGATCGAGGTCGGCCTGCGCGTACTGCTGCACGTCGTTGAAGTCGGTGGCGTTGACGTCGTCGGGCAGGCGGTAGGTGCGCGCGTTGCCGACCTCCTTGGTCAAGCAGCCCTCGTTGCCCGGCCCCTCGACGCCGTAGTGGATGGGGCCCAGCTGCTGGTAGACGCCGTCGCGCCCGGCGTCGCCGGTGAACACGTGGTCGACGCCGGTGACCTGGGTGCCGTCGTCCATCTCGGTGGGGAGGAAGCTGTCCCACCCCGGATCGAACCACGAGGGACGGTTGGCCTGCACGTAGCCGCGCACGTTGCCGCCGGTCTTGGTGATGAAGACGCGGAAGCGCCCGGCGGTGACGCTGTACTTGTCGAGCACGTAACCGGCGTCGGCGCCGCCATCGAGGCGCGGGACGGCGATCGACTGGCAGCAGCTGTCGCCGCCGTCGGGGCCGCAGGTGAGCCCGCCGTTGCTCTGGGTGCAGCTGCGGGCGAGAGCGCAGTGCCCGGT
>JAMFST010001274.1 GCA_026225435.1 Labilithrix luteola | reverse complement strand
GGGCAAGCCGGCCGGCGGCGGCGCCGACAGGTGCGGGGGCAGGCCCGTGGTGGTGAGCGCGAGTGCCCCGATCGCCGACAGCGCGCCAGCAACACGAGACGCCGTCACTTCTCGGCCGCATCCGCTGTGAATGCGATCCTGCAACGCCGCGCCGACGGCGACCGCGGCGTTCACGCCGGTGTAGACCGAGCCCAGAGGCAGCGGCGTGTAGATGACTGGCCGGCCCAGCGCGTGGCCGGTCAACGCCATGTCCGTGAAAAAGCCCAACGTGGCGCTGAGCAGATCCTCGCTGCAATCGGCCTTCAGGTGCCCATAGGCCTCGTCGCCGGGCAGGGCCGCGGTGATGCGCAGCACGATTTGCGACGGCTGCCGGTCGACTGCAGCGTCACCATCGACGATGACGACGTCGGCCCAGCGCATATCGGCGAGCGCTGAGGGCTCGTGCGCGGTCTTGCCTCGGTCCAGGTAGGCGTCGACTTGCTGCCCGGCGCGCACTGGCGCCCGCACAAAGAGCACCTCGGCCCCCTGATCCGCGAACAGAAGGCCCGCGAGGCGGCCGGCGAGCGTCTTGCTCACTTCGATGATGCGGATTCCTGCGTAGGGCAGTCGAAGAGCCATTCGCCCGTCGCGTGCCCTCTCGTCCTCGCTTCTCATGCGGCTCTCCTGTCGCGTCGCGCCGCTCGAAAGAGGCGCGAGTCGCTCACGAGGGTGAGCCGATGCCGCCGCCCGAGCCATAGGCCATTCAGCCTATGGATCCGTCGACCTCAAGGCATCGGGACGAGGTTGTGGCGAACGGCGAAGAGCGCGGCTCCAGCGCGGGTCGAGACCCTGAGCTTCTCGTAGATATGAGCGAGATGATGCTGAACCGTCTTCGCAGAGATTCCCAGCGCGACGCCGATCTCCTTGTTCGTCAAGCCTCTCGCCAGCGCCACGAGGACTTCGGCTTCTCGCTCCGTGACGCCACGCTGGGCCGCGGGTCGTTTTCCCCGCCCGACCGCGGCGAGGACGCAGTCGACGGACGCGGCGCAGAGCCGACCGGCATGCGCTTCCTTGCGAAGGACCTCCGCCGCGTCGGTCACCGAGAGCGCACCACGATAGGGCCGCGGCTCCACCAGCGCGCAGAACACGTCGGCGACGGCGAGGAGGCGTCCGGCTCTATCCGACTCCGGCGACACCGACCCTCGAGGGTAGCCGCTCCCGTCGCACCGTTCGTGATGGAGGCTCGCGAGGTCCGCGACTCGTCCGAGGGAAGGGACGCGCGCCAGAACACGCTGCGTGAAGTAAGCGTGCAGTCTGACCCGCTCCCATTCTGCCGGGTTGAGCGGGCCGCGCTTCTCCCAGATCCCATTTGGCACGCCGACGACGCCGACGTCGTGAAGAAGAGCCGCCAGGCGCAGGGTGGAGACATCGTCGGCCCGAAGACCGAAGATGCGCCCAGCCCTCTCCGCCAGCTCGGCGACAGCGGGTGAATGTCCGACCTTCGACGGTATTTTCAGATCCGCGAAGTTGGCAAATGCGTGCGCGAGCTCCTCCCGACCCTCCGGCTCCAAGCGCAGCACCGTGCCTGGTTCGAGCTCGAGGTACGTGTCCCACACGGAGATAGGCTCGAGCAGTGCCCAGAACGAGCCGGGGCTCGCGAGAAAAGGCTCGGCGATTCGCGGGTCGAGTTGGTGCCCCGCACGACGCCGCACCTCCTCTTCTGCTCGAACGCGGCCACCGTGGCGGTGCTGGATCTCGATGGCGCTCGCGACGTGCAGGAGTCGCGCACCCAGTTCGATGGCATCGCGCTGGAGCCCGAAGGGGCCACCTCCGTCGAAACGCTCGTAGATTTGCCCAAGGGCCTGGACGACCCTGGGACTCATCGCGATCTGGGATGCGAGAGCGGTCGCTTGAGAACACTGCGCCAATGCGAGCGCCGTCGCCGTCCTCGGGCTGGTAAGAACGCGCGCGACCGCGACGAGCCGAGCGCTGGCGGGCGCCTCCCTCCCGAGCTTTCGTACTGCCCGCGCCCCCGTCGCCGCGAGCTCCGTGGGATCGATCTCCTCGAACGTCTGCAAGAAGTGGTGATCGTCTCCAGCGCCCAGGTGGGCCGCCTCATGAGAGAACGAAGTGCACCCGAGATGGCGGAGCAGCGAGGTGTAGTAAGCGTCGGAGAGGTCGAGGTCTTGGAGCCCGAGGAAGCGGCCAAGGGTGACAGCAACGGCACACGTCCTCAGGCTCGTCTCTGCAGGCACGCCCGCGGCGGTGTCCGTGACAAGGGAGAGTCCGCCGAGGACATCCGCAAGTCGAAGCGACGAAGGCGACGCGACTGACGGCTCTTCCAGCATTCTGCGGAAGTGGGTACCACGACGCTGAGCCGCGCCCTAAAAGCTGTCCGCGGCGCGCGGTTCTCGGACGCGAACGACTCGGCGAGGGCTTGGATCTCGGGAGAGATACCGGCGTGGCGTCGCCGACTTCACAAGCGGGCGCCGCGGGCGGCGGCGTTGACCGCGTAGGCGACCTTGCGCGCGCGCATCACGTTCCCCAGCGGGCGGTGCTCGGCGAGAGCGTGGCGCCAGGCGTCGAAGGTCATGGCCTCGATCGTCTGGGCCAGCGCG
>JAMFST010000147.1 GCA_026225435.1 Labilithrix luteola | reverse complement strand
GCCGCCGGCGCTGTCGCTCATCGCGAGATACACGGTGGCCATGCCCCCGCGGCCCAGCTCGGCGATGAGCCGATATTTGCCAAACTGGGGGGACAAGTCATTCATGTAGAGGATCTTGATATCACGAAAAGGAAGATCTAATTCTCACGACGCAACGCGTCTTCGGTCGCAGCACGGACGACTAGCTACTCAGGGAGTGGGTGCTTGGCTTCAGGTCGGTGGCGGCCTCGATGGACTCGCGGACCCCGACGACGACGACCGTGACGTTGTCGCGCCCCCCGGCCTCGTTGGCCCGGCCGACAAGGCGCCGGGCGCAGGCCGGTAGATCTTCGCGATGCTCGATGACGAGCGCTTGTAGCTCGTCGTCGCCCACCATCTTGTTCAGTCCGTCCGAGCAAAGCAGGTAGACATCGCCCGACTTCGGCGAGTCGACGATCAGGTCCACTTTGATCGTGGGACGCACGCCCACGGCGCGACGGATCTGATTGCCAATCGGGCCGCCGATGCCCTTGTTGGCGAAGGTGTGGTCGATGGTGAGCAGCTTGAGCTCCTTGTTGCGCAGCCGGTAGCAGCGGCTGTCGCCGGCGTAGGCGATGTAGCCGCGCCGCTTCTTCCGCGGGAAGGAGGCCGCGACGATCGTCGTGCCCATCCCGTGGAACTCCGGGTTCTTCTGGGCTTCGGCGTAGATGGCCGCGTTGGCTGCTTCGATCGAGGCGACGAGCTCGTTGGCGACCCGCGGGCGGCGCGGCGAACCTTTGATCGGGGCGCCGTCGCTCAAGGTGCGGGCGATCGTGTCGGTCGCCATGTGGCTCGCGATGTCACCACCGGCGTAGCCGCCCATGCCGTCGGCCACGACGAACAGCGATCGGTCGTCGTCCAGGAGGTAGGCATCCTCGTTGCGCTTTCGCTTCTGACCGACATCCGACTGGGCTGCTGCCGACAGCAAGATGAGGTCGATCGGCCCGGTCGGCTCGTCGACCTCGGCCCCCTCCTCGAAGAAGGTGAGCGCCGTCGAATCGCCGCCGGATTCCTCGCCGTCCATCTCGGAGTCGACGCTCAACCGCGGAAGGGCCATCGCCTTGCGCGGCCGCTCGCCGAACTTGGTGAGATCGACATCCTCGTCGTCGACGCCGGACACGCGCGGAGGCGGCAGCGACTTCGACTTCGTGGAAGCAGCGACCGGGCTCTCCTTCGCCTTGGTGGCCTTGGGCGGGGCCATGGCTGCTGGGCGACGGAGCTCGCGCACGATCATCAAGATCGCGAGCGCGAGGACCGCCAGCGCAACGCAGATAATCGTGATTTGCGTCATGGGTATCGATTCCGGTGGCTGCGAAGGGAAGAGGATTCGCCGAGCACGATCAGTGTGCTGCGGGGGCCCAGGGATCTGCCTTGTCGAGCTGGGGTCCGCGAGGCGCGCTGCTGGTTACCGTCGGCGTCGCCGTCGCCGGCGACGCGGGAGATGGAGTCGGTGTCGCCGGCGCGGCGGCCACCGACGGCGCGTTGTCCGTCTTCCTGGGAGGAGTCCAGGTGCTCCGCCCCGAGGTTGGCTTGCTGGCCTCCGGCGAAGGGCGCACCGAGTCGAGCGTGAAGGCGACGTTCACGTCGGGGCCGTCCAGCTTGACCCATTCGGACTTCGAGACGTACCCGGCGGCATCGGCCTGGACGCGGTGGCTCACGCCGTCGCGACGGAAGGTCGAGGAGGTCGGGTTCCCCTCGAGCGGAGTGCCGTCGAAGGAGAGGCGAGCGTTCGCCGGGACGCTGGTCACGTGCAGGATGCTCAGCATGGTGTCGACGGCCGTGCTGGGAGCGGCCGTGGCAACGGAGGAGAGCGACGCGGCGGCGCTGGGTAGCGCCGCCGCGGTGTCGTGGCCGTGCTTCTTCACGAGGCTGACCGTTGCCAGCGCGGCCACCGCGAGCGCGGCGCCGGCGACCAGGGCAATCTTCACGATGTGGCTGCGCGCGACGGAAGCGCCGGTGACGTGTGACGCCGACCCGCTGTTGGCGCTCGGATCGGCGCCGTCCTGGGAGCCGAGCCCCGAGTGCGACTGCGTGCCCCCGATCACGGGGATGGACTGGCCGCGCATCATCGCCGACGCCTTGCCGAGCTGCGCCTCGATGATGGCCTTCATCCTGACGCGATCCTCGTCGAAGAGATCGGCGATGAACTTCCCCAGCTCGCGCGAGGTGGTGCGCATCTGCGGGTGGCTACCGATGTACTCCTCGAGCGCGACCTGGAACTCTGCCGCCGTCGAGAAGCGGTCCTCGGCCTTGTGGGCGAGAGCCTTCATGGCGATCGCGTCGAGCTCGGCGGGCACCTGGGGGTTGAATGCGGAGGGG
>JAMFST010001273.1 GCA_026225435.1 Labilithrix luteola | reverse complement strand
TGAGGTGAGCGAGGCGGAGAACTTCGTCCGGTTCACCTGGACGGACCATCACCGTGGGACAGAGACCCGGCTGGCCTTGGACCGCGTGGAGACCGTTTGGCACGAGTCCGCCGATGTCTGGCGGGTGTACGTCAGCGTCGGGCGCTGACCTAGTCCCCTGGCGACAGGCGCACGGTGTCGACCGCTCCGCGCGTGTCGCGCTCGCTGTCATCGTCGGCGCGCTGTCGCTGGACGCAGATCGCCAGGGGTCGCGTCGTGAGCCCCTCGCGCGCCACGTAGGCCAGCGCCGCGGCCCGCTGCGTCGACGCCTCGATGGTCGGCCTCACGCGGTCCGGGTCCACGGTCTCGTCCTTGTCCTCCACCCACACCTTCCACGTCGTCGCGTCGGTCATGGCAGGGAAGGGAAGGGTAGCGCGTCGTTGTCCCGTGGCAGACGAGCTACAGTTGGATCGCCATGCCCAAGCCGAGTGTGGAAATCGACGGGGACGCTTTTGACGACCTGGCGGGCTTCTACGTTCATGCTCTCGCGGCCATCGGCACAGCGCCGTTCGGCGGTAGCCTCGATGGCTTCAACGACGTGCTTCGCGGCGGGATGGGCACGCCGGACGGCGGCTTCGTGCTCAGGTGGCTCCACTCGGCCCGGTCGCGCGAGGTGCTCGGCTACGCGGCAACGGTCCGTCACGTCGAGGCGAAGCTGCGAACATGCCACCCCGCGAACGTGGCCCATGTTCAGGCCGACCTCGAAGCGGCCCGCCGCGCGGAAGGACAGACGCTCTTCGACATCCTCGTGGATATCATCCGGTGCCACGGGCCGGGAGGCGACGAGGCGGACGATGGCGTGGAACTCGTGCTCGCCTGAGTTGGCCTCGGTGGGCTGAGCACCCTGCGCGACCGCGCTAGCTTAGAGGTCGGTCAGCCCCCGAGCATCCACGCACCCACCACCTCGCGCACCGCCTGGACGTTGGCGGGCCGCCCACTCGGCCGTCCAGAGACTCATGGAAGCGCCGGGCTCGGCGGAGGTTGCTGAGGCTCGGCCCTCCCCAGCGTTGAAATCCTCCCGCCCAGCCGTCACGTGACGCGGCAAGCGCGCTCCAGCGCCTCGCACGCCGCGAGCAGCTCGTCGCGGGCCGCACGCCACTCGTCGGCCTGCTCGCTCTCGAGCCGGCGCAGCACGGTATCCTCCAGCTGTTCGCAGCGCGCCCGGGCCGATTGAATCCGGTCGAGCGCACGGCCTTTTTCGCCTGCCACTTTCACGCGTCCCCCACCGCTCGCTTGCGCGAGCCCCCATGTACTGTCGTAGGCCGCGAGCCCGCTGCTGGCAAGTCCGCCAACGGCCTTTTGTACAACGGCCGCGGTGGCGATCGCTTGAGCAACCGGGTGCGTTAGGCTGCCAGCGTCATGGAGCTCTTTCGCCCGGTCGGTCTGGAGGAGCTGTGTCTCGTCTACGAGGCCGACCTCCGCGCGTTCCCGCCGCGACTGCCGGACCAGCCCATCTTCTACCCGGTCACCAACGCCGGCTACGCAACGCAGATCGCGCGCGAGTGGAACACACAGAGCGGGACGCTGGCCGGTTTCGTCACGCGCTTCGTCGTCGCCGACGGCTATGCGGCCAGGTTCGAGCGTCGGGTGGTCGGCGCGCGGGAGCACGAGGAGCTGTGGGTTCCGGCCGACGAGCTGGCGGGCTTCAACGCGCACCTCGAGGGGCGCATCGAGGTCATCGGCGCCCATTTCGGCGCCGGGTATGCCGGCGAGGCGGGGCGCTCAGCGACTCTCGGTGCGAAGACAGCCCACGAACAGCTGGTGGCGCTCGTGCGGGCGCTGCGGTCGGACGCCGAGGCGGTCGTCCCCGATCTCGTCGCCGATCGGGTGGCGGTGTTCCTGAACTTCTTCTTCTGGGAGCAGGCGTCGTTCCTGGCCGACGGGATCGACGACGGGGAGCGCGATGCGTGTCTCGCCACGCTGCGACGGCTCTCGACCGAGCGCATCGGCAGCGCGGGGCTCGCTCCTCAGGTGCCCCGGCCGGCTCCGCCCGCGACGGCGTGAGGGCGGTGGCCGAAGACGGCGAGCAGACCGAGCGGCAACATGGCAGCCGCCCCGAGCGCGCAGTAAAACGAGAACCACCACTGGAGGCTGTAGAGGGTCATGCCCAGTAGTCGCCGGCCGCCAGACGCAAATTTCAGAAAACGCGGCTGAGGCGCGCGCAGCCGCGCCTGGCGAGCGGTCGGCGGCGCCGAAGACCTCGAACTGGTCGTAGCGGACGATCATGTCCGCCGGCAGCTCGAAGGTGCGGACGCGGTCCATCGCTGAGATCTACGGACAGACGCGTCGCAACGTAAGCCACCCCGCCGCGGACGCGACCGCGCAACAGTCCGCAACGCTCGCAGACCTCTCGCGACGCGGCAGGCGGTCGTTCCTGGAGAGCGAAAGGTTCCTGATGTCCTCCATCTCCTCCGTGTCGTCCAGTGCCACCTCGTCCGCTTCCTCGTCTGTCATCGCGTCCATCGAGTCCGAGATCGCCGACTGCCAGAAGACCATCGCCAACGCGAAGGACGACGCGACGAAGAAGGCGGCGAAGGCGGAGCTGGCCAAGCTCGAAGCGGAGCTCGCCGCCGCGCAGGCTGCCTCGCAGGGTCCCTCGGCGACCACGCAGGCGCAGAGCGCCAGCAGCACGCAGACGAGCGCGAAGATCTGGACCAGCCAGTCGTCGACCGCCACCACCGAGTCGGACGCCACGCGGCAGGACCGCGCACGCCGCGAAGGGCGCACGCTCGATACCTACATCTGACGGCCGGCGGGCCGCGCTCGGCAGCCACTGGAAGCTGCACGAAGGCCGCACGGTACGCGCCGCCGATGGCGATCGTCTGCGCTGGTTGATGTTCCGAGTCAGAGACAGCGCCGTCGACTCAAGTTGAACCATCCCCAGCCGTTCCTCCGTTGCGAGTCGCTTCGGTGGGTAGGCAGCGGGACCAGAACAAAAGGCAGAAAGATGACTCCGTCAATTCTCGTCGTGGACGACTCCATGGTGGTCCGTCAGCAGGTCCGGCGCACGCTCGCCGCAGCGGGCTTTGGCGTCTTGGAGGCAGCCGACGGCGTTCAGGCTCTCGAGAAGCTCAAGGAAACCCCCATGGTCAGCTTGGTCGTGAGCGACGTGAACATGCCGCGCATGGGTGGGTTGGAGTTGCTCGAGCACATGCGCGAGCGCGGGTTCTTGCCAGAGATGCCCGTGCTGATGCTCACGACGGAGGCGGACGTCGCTCTCGTCAAGCGGGCCAAAGAGCTCGGCGCGAAGGGGTGGATGGTCAAGCCCCTCAAAGCCGAGCTCTTGGTGGCCACCGTGATCAAGCTGACCACAACCAAGGCTGCCTGAGGCCGTCGAGCAGAAAGTGGACGCAGTCGTAGTACAGCTGGTGACGCCGGGTGGGAGCGGCGCCGAGCGGACGACTTCGCCCGCAAGCCGATCTCCCGAGACGAGCTTCTGGATCGCATCGACGGAATGACTCGGGTTCGCAAGTGATGCACGCGGCTCTCGACTTCTGTCGAGCCCGACGAAGCGATCGTGG
>JAMFST010001272.1 GCA_026225435.1 Labilithrix luteola | reverse complement strand
GTAGCGCACCGTCTGCGTCAGCAGGCGCATCTCCTCCGCCTGCTCGTGCGAGTTGCGCGAGAAGAAGCCCATGGCCACGCCGTAGTCGCCCGGCGCGGGCAGCTCGATGTCCTTGCGGATGAGCGTACGTTCGTACAAGTGATGCGGGATCTGCAGCAGGATCCCGGCGCCGTCACCGGTCAGCGGATCGGAGCCGGCGGCTCCACGATGCGACAGGCGCGAGAGCACCTCGAGCGCGCGGCTGACGATGCGATGCGACGGTGTGCGATGCAGCTCGGCGACGAAGCCGAGGCCGCAGGCATCGTGCTCGAAATTCGGGTCATAGAGACCGCGCGCGGGCGGTAGAGGCATGGGTCGGACAGCGTACGAGAAGGTAACGCGGCGCGCCACGCTGCGAAGCGTCGCGGCCTTTTCTCCGGCCGGATCGCGACGGATTTGCCGCCGCGCCGGGCTCGCTGACGAGCGCCGCGACGAATTGCTGTCCGGATCCGGCGACCCGCCCCGTCTTCACCCCGAGCCCACGAGGGGGGCGTAACATGAACGAACGAACGGCAAAGTGGCTTCTCTCGATGATGACGACGTCCTCCCTGGCCGGGTGCTTCGGGGGGAGCGACTCGACCAGCGAGGCGAGCACCATCCCGCGCTCCGAGCCTGCGGGCACGTTGCATGACGCCGCCATGACGACGGTGATGGGGCGCCTTACCGACGAGATGGCCGACTACGGGATCCCCGGCGCGAGCGTCGCCGTGGTGCAAAATGGACATCTTGTCTTCCAGGCCGGCGCCGGCGTGAAGGTGCTCGGGGGCGACGATCCGGTGACCTCGACGACGCTGTTCTCGGTGTCCGCGCTGAGCAAGATGGTGCTGGCGGCGACGGTGATGAAGCTCGTCGAGCAGGGGAAGCTCGATCTCTCCCGCCCGGTCACCGACTACGTGCCGCTGAAGCTCCAGGAGCCGTTCGACCCGGCGACGATCACGCTCCACGACCTGCTGACGCACACCTCGGGCATCCCCTATCTCGACATCTCGCAGACGGCGTGCCCGGTCGGCCCGGGGCAGGCGGCGGTCTGGTTCGCCGCGCAGGAGGCGCAGCCTCTGTGGACGCCGCCGGGCGAGGTCTGGAACTACAGCGACCGTGGCTACGCCATCCTCGGCTGGGTGGTCGAGGCGGTCACCGGCGCCCCCTACGAGGCGGCCGCGAGCTCGCTCGTCCTCGGTCCCACGGGAATGACGACCGCGACGTTCGACCCGAGCGTCGCCGCCGCCAGCGACCCCGCACTCGGTCACGTGTTCGACGAAGCGGGGCGCGTCGTGACCAGCGAGCCGGTGCCGCTCGATTGCGCCGTCGCCCGCCCCTCGTCGGGCGTCGTGGCCAGCGCCGTCGACTACGCGCACTTTGCCGAGATGCTCCTCGCCCAGGGAGGCTCGGTGCTCGCCCCCTCGTCGGTCGCCGCCATGGAGACCCCCTTCGCCGACACCGACGCGTACCCGCAGCACCTCGAGCAGTACGGCTACGGGCTCACCCTCTTCGACGGGCACGAGGGGCTGCACCTCGTCGGCGATGTGGGCAGCATCGGCTCCGGCTACTCCGTCTCGCTGGTGATGGTCCCGGATCAGCAGCTCGCCGTCGTCGTCTTCCTCAACGCCGTCGCCGGCTCCGCCGACAGCATCGCCCGCTTCGCCGTCGACACCATCCTCGGCCTCGACGACGACGCGACCCCCAGCTGGACGACCCCCGCGACGTCGTGGAGCCCGTACCTCGGCACCTATGACGACCCCTTCGGGCTGGGGACGGTGACCGTGTCGCTCGGCGACGGCGAGCTCCTCGCGTCG
>JAMFST010001271.1 GCA_026225435.1 Labilithrix luteola | reverse complement strand
CAAGGGCTACGACGCCATCAAGATGGTCAAGCTGGGGGAGAAGTTCTTCACCTCGCTCGGCTTCGATCCCTTGCCGCAGACCTTCTGGGAGCGCTCGCTCTTCAACCGCCCCAAGGACCGCGAGGTGGTCTGCCACGCGAGCGCCTGGGACCCGCAGTACAACGACGATCTGCGCATCAAGGTGTGCGTGCAGCCGACCGAGGAGGACCTCATCACGCTGCACCACGAGCTGGGGCACGACTTCTACTTCCAGTCGTACTTCCGCCTGCCGATCCTCTTCCAGCAGGGGGCCAACGACGGTTTCCACGAGGGGATCGGCGACACCCTCGCCCTCAGCGTCACCCCCGAGTACCTCAAGTCCATCGGCCTCCTCGACAGCGTGCCCAAGGACGAGAAGGGGGAGATCAACGAGCAGATGAAGATGGCGCTCGACAAGGTCGCCTTCCTCCCGTTCGGCCTGCTGGTGGACAAATGGAGGTGGGACGTCTTCTCCGGCAAGATCCCCAAGGAGAAGTACAACCAGGCCTGGTGGGAGATGCGCCGCAAGTACCAGGGCGTCTCCGAGCCGGCCGCCCGCACCGAGGCGGACTTCGACCCGGGGGCCAAGTACCACGTGGCCGGGAGCACGCCGTACATGCGCTACTTCCTCGCGCGCATCTACCAGTTCCAGTTCCACCGCGCCCTCTGCAAGGCGGCGGGCTACACCGGCCCGCTGGACAGATGCTCCATCTACGGGAACAAGGCCGCGGGCGAGAAGCTCAAGGCGATGCTGGCCATGGGTGCGAGCAAGCCGTGGCCCGAGGCGATGCAGGCGATCGCCGGCGAAGACAAGGCCGACGCGACGGCGATGCTGGAGTACTTCGCGCCGCTGAAGGCGTGGCTCGAGAAGGAGAACAAGGGGCAGACCTGCGGGTTCTGACGCCGAGCGCCTCACTGTCCCCGGACAGTCGGTCCTCGTCCGGGACAGCCGCCGCGCCGTAGGTTTTCGCTGCTTTTTCCGCCTCGCACGCCTGGCTCCGCGCTTGCGAAGGGCGCGCGGCATGGCGCTCTTCTCGTCGCTTCGCTCGCAGCACTCGCGGTTCGCTCTGCTCCTTGCCGTGGCGGCGGCGGGGCTCGTCTCGGCGGTCCCCTTCGGTTGCGGGGCGCCACCGGCGGCGAGCTACTTCACCGTGGACGCGGCGCCCCTCGATGCGGCCATCGAGAAGCCGGCGGCGTGGGAGCACGGGGCGAACCTGGTCGTCGCGCGCGGCTGTCCGGCCTGTCACGACTCGGCGGATCCGGCGACGGTGTTGGCCGGCTCGGATCAACCGATCGCCGGCAGCGAAGCCTACGGCGCCAACCTCACGCCGGATCCGGCGACGGGGATCGGCCGCTGGACCGACGAGCAGCTGACGCAGGCGATCCAGCGGGGCGTCGCTGCGGACGGTCACACGCTGTGCGCGCAGATGCCGCGTGCGGCCGACATGAGCGACGCGGACGTGGCGGCGATTGTGGGCTACCTGCGCAGCCTGCCGCCGGTGGTGCACGCCGTGCCGGCGAGCGTCTGCCCGGGCTCACCGGCGAGCCGTGGTGACGACGACGACGACGGTGACGACGATGGATCCGACGCCAGCACGCGCGGGACGCCGCCGCCGAGCCCCGGCGCGCTGCTGATCAGCGAGGTGATGTGCGATCCGCTCGGTCCCGAGCCGACGGACGAATGGTTCGAGCTGCACAACCCCAGCGGCGCCGCGGTGGCCCTGCGCAGCCTCACCATCACCGACGAGGACGGGCGCAGCGTGCAGATCGGCGAGGCGCCTGACCTCGCACCGGGTGCCTACGCTCTCTTCGTCCGCACCAGCGAGGGGGCGAGCGCGCAGCAGCTCCCCGCCCCGACGTTGGTCTACGGCGAAGGGGTAGGGGCGACGTCGGGTGTCGTTCTGACCAACGACAGCAAGGGGGCGCTCTCGATCCTCGTCGGCGACGTCCTCATCGACCACTTCCCGTACGGCGGGTCACCGCGGCGCGTGGCGGGATCGAGCATCGAGCGCATCGAGGAGCCTGCCGACGGCGGCGCCATCGGGTGCACGGCGACCACGTCGTGGGGGAGCGACGCTGGGCTCGGCACGCCGGCCGCGCCCAACGACTGCCGGTGAGACGGAGCGCCGTGCGCTCGTCAGCGACGGTGCAGCGAGCCCGGGTCGAGCGGCGACGCGGCGAGGAAGCTCACCGGCGGGCTGCTCATCGCGCGGTGGAGGGCGACGTCGGTGCCGCACAGGGTCCGCACCAGCTCGAGCAGCTCGCGCTCCTCGATCGGCTTGTGGAGCACCGCCTTGCCCTGCACCTCGTCCCGCGGGACCTCGTTGGAGGTCAGGACGACGATGGGCAGCGACGAGAGGATGGGATCGGCACGCAGCGCCGCCAGCACCTCGTAGCCGCTCAGTACCGGCATGGTCAGGTCGAGCAGCACGAGGTCGGGCAGCGGACCCGCCTTCAGCAGCCGCAGGGCAACGGCGCCGTTCTCGGCCTGGACGACCTCGTGCCCCTCCGACGTGAGCGCGTACACCATCATCTCGCGGAGCGATTGCTCGTCGTCGACGACCAAGAGAAGAGACATGAAGCGGACGACGGTGCAATCCGCGTGCTCGCGTGTTGCGCCGCATCTATCCGACATGAACGCCGGGTATATCCGCGAGGAAACTCCGGAAATTCCGTCGCGATTCGGGCCCACGAGCTCTCCCGGAGGGCCACAGACTCAGGCCCCAGCGTGGCGACTTTGCGTTGTCCGGGACACGCTT
>JAMFST010001270.1 GCA_026225435.1 Labilithrix luteola | reverse complement strand
GGATCGCCGCCACAAAGGTCTCCAGGTCGAGCGGCGCGTTCCAGTCCGGCTCGACGAACACAGCTTTGATCATTCCTCGACGGGACCCTAGCGCGCGTCCGGCTTTGAGACCAGGAGGGTCGCCCAATCTCCCACCCGATCGTCATGACCAAGCGCATCATTGCCGCTCAAAGATTGCGTGCACTTGGATCCGTGATATCTAATTGAGACGCGTTGGAGGCGTGACACGGAGCATCGTGTGTCCCTTCGCCGCAGATGTACGCGTAGCTGAGCAGCCAAGCCGAAAGACCTGGGGAGGTCATCTGATGCGTTCGATCGTCGGTCTAGGACTGGGCGTCGTGGGCGGTGCGGTGCTGTCGCTGGTCGGGTGCGGGTCGTCGTCGACGACCGCCGAACCGACCGCGGAGCGTTCCACCCAACAGGAGAATCTCGTCAGTGTTCTCGGAAACAGGGAGTCGTGTGATTCGCTCCTCGCACCGAGCCCCACTCCGCCAGCCGAGTACTACGACTGGTTCGGCGCGCGACTCGACGACTTCGAGGCCGGCCTCGCCGTGCGCGCCGAGCGGCTCGATCCGAGCAAGGCGAGCTCCTACTCGCACGTGGGCATGGTGCACGTCACCCCCAGCCTCGTCGCTGCCGGCAAGAACCTCTTCACCACTCGCAAGGTCGGTGACGACTTCGGGCTCCAGGAAGTCCTCGGCTTCGGCGCTGGCTTTTCGCTCATCGCCGCCGACGTGACCACCGCGGTCATCGCGCTGCAGGGCAAGCCGACGACGAACCTCGTCATCACCCTCTCGCACACCATCACCCTCGGGTCGCACACGCTGCCCGCGGGCAGCCAGCTCCCCACCGGCATCGACGTCGACAAGCACGGCAACCTGCTCGGCATCACGTTCGCCGACCCGTCGATCCCCGGCCAGGTGGTCCCCGGCATCACCTGCGCCATCTGCCACTCGCAGGTCGACATGAACACCGGCGAGGCGATCTACGGCGTCCCCAACCTGGACATCGGCACCGCGCTCATCATCGCGCTCGGCCCCAACAGCGCCGCCGGCTTCGCTCGCCTCGAGCTCAACCCCCTCGACCCGCAGTACCAGGGGCCGGGCAGCAAGCAGATCAAGGACAGCACCGGCAAGATCGTCTCGCTGCCGGACCCGACGAAGTTCGAGGCGGCGATGGACGACCTCGTCCTCCAGACGCCGTACGGCCAGTTCGAGAGCTCGCCGGACGCGATCAACAACACCACGCAGATCCCCAGCATCGTCTCCGGCGCGAACAGCCCGTCCGGCTGGGACGGCGCCTTCGGTGTCGGCCCCTTCGGCGGCATCGCCATGATCAGCAACGCCGTGCACACCTCGGAGATCAACCTGCTCGCGGCGTCCCAGCAGAGCGGCCCCACCATCGGCGTCGACCGCGAGGTGTACATCGCGACCGCCCTGCAGGCCGCCGCCAACCCGCTGGTGCGCTACGTGCCCAGCGTGGACGTGCCGCCGTCCGCCTTCCTCGCCGCCGTTCGCGCCGCCGATCCCAACCACGGTGAGCTCGAAGACAGCGTGCAGCAGCCGCAGAAGGCCACCTACCCGAACCTCGAGCCGAGCCTCGTCACCTACGACGGCCTCATCTTCTCTCCCGACACCGGCAAGGCCACCGACCCGGCCAGCGGCGACTTCATGTACGCGGTCAACGCCATGGCCGCGTACCAGCAGACGATCGTCTCGCCGCCGAACACCTCGGCGGAGAACAAGGCGGCCATCGCCGACGGCTCGGTGGAGCGCGGCGCGCAGGTGTTCGTCCGCGCCGGATGCGCCGGTTGCCACAGCGGCCCCACCGGCAACGACGGCCGTGTCCACTCCATCGGCGAGATCGAGACCAACTCCGGCCGCGCGCGCAGCCACCTGGCGCTGCAGCCGCTGCTCGTCGCGCCGAAGATCTATCCCTTCGACGTGCCGGTGAGCGGCGGAGCGGTCCCCGCGGGCACGCCGACCATCGAGCTGCCGACCCTCTTCTACAGCCCGTCCCCCACCTCGCTGGTGTACGGCCTCGAGCCGTCGGGTGGGTACAAGACGCCGACGCTGCGCGGCCTGTGGTCGAGCGCTCCGTATCTCCACGATGCCGGTGCGGCCATCGCCCCCGGCGCGCTCGTCGCTGGGCCGAAGGGCTGGTTCGTCCCCGCGGAGATCGTCGGCGGCGCACCGTACGGGTTCGGCCTGCCGTACACCCTGGTGCAGGCGCTCCCGGCCGACCCGGCCAACAGCATGCGCGCCCTGCTCGACCGCACCTTGCGCGCCGAGGTGGTGGCGGTGAATCACGGCTACAACGGTGGCAGCCTCACGCAGATCAACCTCGAGGGCATCGGCCACAACTTCTACGTCGACGCAGAGACCGGCTGGGCGTCACCGCAGGACCAGACGGACCTCGTCAACTTCCTGTTGGCGCTCGACGACGACCCGCTGCACTGAGACTGGGAGGCGGCGGCTTCGTATAGGCATCGCGCGCACGGTGAATGTCCGCGCGATGCCCGTGCGCCCAGTTGGCCAGGACGGTGACCGGCTCCACCAGCGTCTTGCCGAGCGGGGTGAGCGCGTAGTCCACCTTCGGTGGCACGGTCGGATGGACGGTGCGCTTCACCAGGCCGTCCTTCTCGAGGCCGCGCAGGGTGAGCGTCAGCATGCGCTGCGAGATCCCGTCGAGCGCCCGTCTCAGCGCCGTTCAACTTCGTGCTGGTGGCGCTCGCGCTCTTCGTCGCCTGGGGGGGGCGACGGGCGCCGATCGCGCCGCGGGCGTGACGGTCAGTCTTCGCCACCATCGATCAGGTTCTGCACGGCGCGCCGCAGCAGATCGAAGAAGGTCTTCCGCTCGCTCTCGGTGAAGCCGTCGGTCAGACGCTCGGCGATGGGGATGATGGCTTCTCTCGCCTCCGGCAGCGCACCTGATCTGGGCGCTCGACGAGTCGCCCGGTGACCTGCCCCTCGACCCGGACGCGATGAAGCAGACCTTCGCTCCACGATTCGTCCTCAAGAACAGCCGGGTGAGCCGTCGACGCGTGATGCGCTCCCACTGGTACTGGCTGGTGCGGGTCTGAGCTTTGCGCGAGATGCAAAGATAGATTGCGATCGCCGTCCATTCTCTCGCGCCGCGGGCGGTGCCACGTTCAATCCATGGGCCGATTTTCTCAGGTCGCCTTCACCCCCGCGGTCAAGGCCAGGCAGACGGAGAACGGGAGTCGCGGGGTGTACGCACGGGTGGCCGGGCCGGGCGAGGTCCGCGACCAGCTGGGTGAGAATGAGGAAGCCTTCCTCGCCGAGCGTGACAGCTTCTACATGGCCAGCGTGGGATCCACTGGCTGGCCGTACATCCAGCACCGGGGCGGCCCTCGGGGCTTCGTGCGCGTCCTCGATGATCGCACCCTCGGTTTTTCCGACTACCGGGGGAACAAGCAGTACATCTCGCTGGGAAACGTCAGCGGGGACGACCGGGTGGCGCTCATCTTCGTCGACTACCCGAACCGCGCGCGGCTCAAGGTGCTGGCGCGCGTGGAGATCATCACCGAGCAGGATGATCCGCAGACGATGGCGCGGCTCGTGGTGGACGGGCAGAAGGGGGTCGCCGAGCGCGGCTTCCTGCTGCACATCGAGGGCTTCGACTGGAACTGCCCGCGGCACATCACGCCGAGGTACACCGAGGACGAGATCCGGGAGCGTCTGACGCCGCTGATGAACGAGCTCGAGGCGTTGCGAGCCGAGAACGCGCGGCTGCGTGCCGCGGCGGCGGCGGTGAAGACGTAGCACTCGGGCACATTGCAACGTTCGTTGCGATTCGGGCCGCCGTCCGCTACGTCTCGTTCCATGAGCGCGGAACCCCAGCTGCGCGGCGCCAAGGTCGTGGCCGCCATTCTCGAGGCGGCGGCAGAGGAGATCTCCGACAAGGGCTACGGCGGCCTGTCGATCGAGGCGGTCGCCGAGCGCGCCGGCGTCAACAAGACGACCGTGTACCGGCGCTGGCCGACGAAGGCGGAGCTGGCGCTCGAGGCGCTGGCCCAGGAGGGGGATTCGCTCTTCGCCGATCCGGCCACCGGCAGCCTGGAGGAAGATCTGCGGGTGGTGGCGCGCAGGTTGACCCGGCGGCTGCGGACGAGGCGGGGGCGCGCGCTCTACACCGTGGTGCTGGAGAACGACGCCGGCGACTTCAAGCCGGCGCGCAGCCGCGGCGACGCGCACGCGATCATCGAGCGCGGCATCGCCCGCGGCGAGCTCCCGGCGGACACCGATGCCTACTTCTTCTCGGCGGTGTTCTTCGGGCCGGTGATCCAGCAGGCGCTCTTTGCCTCGACGGTGCCGGTGGAAGCGTTCCTCACCAAGCTGGTGACGTTCGCCCTCGCCGGAGCCCGCGCCATGGCGAAGGCTCAAGGCGCGCGCGGCGCATCCCACATCGACGGCCCGACCCAGAAGCGAAAGCCGTAGCTCACCGTCGGGTTCAACGACACGCCGCCGTCGTCGTTGCCAGCACGGTACACGTCGTAGCGGCGGTACACCGCGGCCGCGGCGTAGACGTCGAAGTGGAGCCAGTCGTTGAGGCTGAGGGTGACGTCGGGCCCCACGGCCGCCGTGGAATATGCGACCTGGAGATCCTGCTGCCCGTAGAGCCGCTCGCTGAGCGCGTAGCGGCCGCCGCTGAAGGTCGCGCGGATGCCCGCCGAGATCCAGGGGGCAAAGCGATACTCGGCGTCCACCCGCGCCGGGACGAAGCCGCGGACACGCAGGTTGGGCAGCGGCTTCCAGTTGACCAAGGCGGCCGGCAGCGGGAGCGGCGTGCCCGAGCGCTGGTCGTAAACGATGCCCCCTCCGACCGAGAGCGCGTCGTTGATCTTGTAGGTCACGAGGCCGGTGGCCGTGACGACCAGGTCGCGGGTCGAGACCGGCTCGGCGAAGTCGGAGGCGAGGCCGAGGCCACCGATGGCGATGACCGTCCAGTGCTCGCCGATCCCCTGGGCGATGCCGAGCGAGGCCATCACCGAGCGGAGGGTGGGCGCGGGTGCACCGGCGACGTCGCCGCGCGCGCCGACGCTGATCTGCTCGAAGGCGACGCTGGGGAGCAGGTAGGTGCGCCTGGCGAGCGGCACTGGCATGCCGACGCCGGCGCGGATGATGCGCAAGCGGAACTGGCGAGCGGGATCGTCGCGGTCCTTCGACCAGGGGAGCTCCTCACCGGAGACGGCGACGAGCGAGTCGGTGAGCTGCGCGGACGCCCGCCGTGAGACGAGCAAGACCGCGACGAGCGCGAGAACGGAGGGGGACCAGGGGGAGAGGAGGCGCTGCATTTCGTATCGCAACTTTTGTTGCTCTACGAGCTAGCAGGGGCCCAGCACATTGCAACCTTAGTTGCGATGAGTACGCCGACTGGCGGATGACCTAGCGTCCGAGAATCCGCAGCGATTCGCGGACGATGCGGTCGGCGTCCTCCAGCGGACCTTCGTGGAGAATCGTGCGGTCCGGGCGGACGACGAAGCCGTGACGATCGGCACCTTCGGCCGGCAGCGCGACCGTGATGCCGCCCGCTCGCGACCAGCGACGCTGGCTCTCGGGCGTGAGGTGGAGGCGCGGATCGTCACCGAGACCGACGAGCGCCAGGGACGTACCGAGGAGATCGTCGCTCCGCCCGGGCCGCTGGGGAAACCAGCTTCCACGCGCGCCTGCGCCGCCGGGGACGAAGAGACCGCGCGCGAAGGCGTTCTTCGGCTTGACCCCGAGCTCGTCGATGTACCGTCGCAGCAGCGGCACGCGGCGAAGCAAGGCGAGGGCGCCGTGCACCAGGAAGGCCGTCGCGTGGTCGCGCGGCATCACCAGCGCGCCCATCACGCGGGCGAGCGCGATCATCTTCACCGCGTGTGGGCGACGCTCCTGATCGTAGCTCTCCAGGATGTCCGGCGAGGCCTGTCCGCGGACGACCCAGGCGAGCTTCCAGGCGAGGTTGGCGGCATCGCGCAGGCCGGAGACCAGCCCCTGACCGGCGAAGGGCGGCGTGACGTGCGCCGCGTCGCCGGCGAGGAACACGGTCCCCTTCTGGTTCTGG
>JAMFST010001269.1 GCA_026225435.1 Labilithrix luteola | reverse complement strand
TCACCGGCACGGTGCGCTGGTTCGGGGGGAAGCTCGACACGGTGCTCGACGTGGGCGCCGGCACGGGGCTCTGGCGCGACTGGATGGTCAAGCACGTGAAGGGGGTGCGCTACCGCTCGATCGAGGTGAGCGCGCACGCCTGCGAGGCCTACGGGCACGAGCGGCAAGACATCTCGCGCTGGAAGGTGCGAGACCGGTTCGACCTGGTCATCTGCCAGGGGGTCTTGCCCTACCTCGACGACGACGCCTGCTCCCGGGCCATCGACAACATCGGCGCCATGAGCGGCGGCTTCCTGTACCTGGAGGCGATCACCAAGCGCGATCTCGAGGAGGTCTGCGACCGCGATCTGACCGACGTGAAGGTCCACCCGCGTACCGGCGCCTGGTACCGCGAGCGGCTCGACCAGCACTTCGACGAGATCGGCTGCGGGCTCTGGTATCGCAAAGGAAAGGCGCTCGGCTTCTACGAGCTGGAGGCTGCGTCTTTCCGCCGGGCGCCGGGCGCGCTCACGTCAGGACGAAGAACTTGAGGTAGCGCCCTTCCGGGAAGCCGGGGAGGGTGGGGTGGTCGGCGGGGTTGCCGTGCATCTCGAGCAGGCGCAGATCGCTCCGTCCGAGCGCGGCGTCGTCGAGGGTGTCGGCGAAGTCGTCGGCGGTGACGTGGCTGGAGCACGAGGCGGCGCAGAAGGTGCCGCCGTCCTCCAGCACGCCGGCGCAGGCCTTGTGCAGCTGGCGGTAGGCGGCGAGGGCGCGTGACTTGTTCTTCTCGCTCGGGGCGAAGGACGGCGGATCGCTGACGACGAGGTCCCACCGCTTCCCCTTCTTCTTCGCGTCCTCGAGGAAGGCGAAGGCGTCGGCGGCGACGAAGGCGTGCCCGCGCGACTCGACGCCCGCCAGCTTGAAGCTCGCCTGCGCCGTCTTGTGGGCGTGCGAGGCGATGTCCACGCTGGTGGTGGTCGCCCCGGCGAGCGCCGCGTGGAGCGAGAAGCCGCCGGCGTAGGAGAAGAGGTTCAGGACCCGCTTGCCCGCGCCCAGGAGGCCGACGCGGCGGCGGTTCTCGCGCTGATCGAGGAAGGCGCCGGTCTTCTGCCCCGCACCGAGATCGACCTCGAAAGGGACGCCGTGCTCGCGCACCTGGACGAGGGCAGGGGGCGGCGGTCCGAAGAGCTCGACCCGTTCGGGGGCGGCGCCGCGGTTGACCCGGTTGGGGACGCGCAGCATCGCCGAGGTGATGCCGATCCCGCGCAGCGCCTCCTCGAGGATGGCGGCATGTCGCTCGAGGTGCACCCGGGCGCCGTCGCCGTCGGTGCGCACGATGGCGATC
Source organism: Labilithrix luteola (assembly GCA_026225435.1). GTDB lineage: Bacteria > Myxococcota_A > Polyangia > Polyangiales > Polyangiaceae > JAMFST01. The sequence goes on along the minus strand of JAMFST010001269.1, from coordinate 4,404 downwards.
TCGCCGTAGCGGTCGATGACCCAGCCGGGCGTCCGGTCCCCCTCGCCGTTGAGCAGGCGGTAGGCGGTGGTGGTGCCGTCGGCGAAGAGGGTGGCGCGCAGGGCGAAGGCGCGGGCGAGCCGCTCGCGCACGAGCGCGTCGTCGAGCGGATCGGCGCCGACGGTCCAGACGCGGGCGGCGATGGGGGAGCCGGCGTCGTAGATTCCCCGCCCGAGGACCAGCTGGCCGCGAGCGTCCTCCAGGCGAACGACCGCCCCGGAGCTGGCCACGTCGCCGCCGCGCCGCCAGATCCAGGGGTGACCGCGGCGAACCTTCTCGGCCGCGTCGGTCTCCAGGCGCAGGGCTGTCTCGGTGGGGTGCGCGGCCGTCATTTTGCTGCGGAGCCTTTACACGGAGGATGGAGCCGCTGTCGCGGTCCGGCACACTCTGGCGCGCCGAAGTGCCCAGCTGGCAGGACCGGGTGACAAGAAATGCACGGCCCAACGCACGAGGTAGCGGCCTGTTTCTCGCGTGTGACGCTTGTTTTCGCCTGCAAGCGCGACAACGGTTTTTTGCGGCGCGTCAGGTACGGAAATGGCAACCTAGCCGCCCGATGCGCGCACGTGGAGACATGGGAAAGCGGGTGCGTGGACGGAAGCGTGACGGGCGTCGCTCGTCGCTGCCGCCTCCGCCGCCCGGCGAGGCGACCGAGTCCGGAGAGTCCACCGAGGCCACCGAGAGCTCGCAGCTGGCCGGCGAAGAGATGGACGATCGGGTCAGCGTGACCGGCATCGAGGCTTCCTCGTCGAACGAGGTGGTCGCCGTCGAGGTTCTCACCCTCCCGAAGAGCGCCAGCGCGCTCCTGTCGGCGGCGCTGCCGTCGTCGGCGCGCACCCCGGTGGCCACGCCCGCCAACCCGTCGAGCGGCGTCACCCCGGCCGTCGCGGACGTGTCCAGCGCGTCCAGCGTCTCCAGCGAGGGGCGCGCACCCGAGCCGTCGGATCTCACGCCCATCATCGACATGCCGACGCTGGTGGAGTCGGCCGACGCCGAGACCACCCGGCCCGACGCCGCCCCGCTGGCGCTCGAGGAGCAGGAGACCGGCGATGCCGTGGCCGCCGCTGCCGCCGAGCCGCCTGCGCCTGCTGCTGCCGCTCCGGTCGCCGCAGCTGCGGCGGCTGCGGATCCCGGCATCACCCGCCAGCCGTCCGTGCCCGATCCGACCGAGGTGAGCTTCTTCGACCCGGCGACCGTGAGCGCGCACGTCGCCCGGGCGCACGAGCCGAGCGACGCCCACGACATCCACTCGCTGAGCGAGGCGGAGATCCTCCACCGCCGGCGCAGGATGCCGGAGGTGGCCGCGCGTCGCATGCGGCTGGCCAAGGTGGTGCAGATCACCGTCGGCACGGCCGGCGCGTTGATCATCCTCGCCGTGCTGCTCCACCTGAGCGCCGGCACCGGGCAGGCGGGCGGGTCGGGGCACACCTCGGAGATGCTCGTGGCGCCGCCGTCCAACGCGACGAGCGAACCGGTGAAGACCACCGGCGCCACCGTCGAGACGACTCCGCCCGCCACCGCGGTTGCCGCCGCCAGCGCTCCTGCCGCCCCGGAGGCCGCGCTCGACGCCGCCGCCGCTGCTGCGGTGGACCCGGCGACTACTGCCGCTCCCGCCGCTTCCTCGGCCGAATCGGTCGCCCTCGCCGCGCTGGCGCAGAAGGCGCTCGAGAAGGGGAAGCTGGGCGACGCCATCGACGCCGGCGAGCAGGCGACCACCCTCGACCCGGGCGACGCGCGCTCGTGGCTCGTCCTCGGCGGCGCTTACCAGGAGCGCGGCGACATGCAGAATGCCCGGCGGTGCTACACTGCCTGTGTCCAGCACGCGACGCGTGGACCGGTGAACGAGTGCCGGGCGCTCGGTGGACGTTGACGGCGGCGTTGACAGGCGCGTGACCGGACTGTAACAGCGCGCCGGACACAACGCGTCATTGCGCGTTGAGCCTCGCCGTCGAAACGGAGGTCGCCATGTTCAAGAAGGTCTGCATCCTCTCTGGCAACGCCCATCGGACGCTTGCGACCGACATCGCGAACTACCTGGAGACGCCGCTCGCCCGGGCGAAGACCCAGCGGTTCAGCGACGGCGAGTCCTTCGTCGACATCGACGAGAACGTCCGCGGGGTCGACGCCTACGTCGTCCAGCCGACCTGCAGCCCGGTGAACGACACCGTGATGGAGCTGCTCATCATGTGCGACGCGCTCCGTCGCGCGTCGGCCGGCTCCATCACCGCGGTCATCCCTTACTACGGCTACGCCCGGCAGGACCGCAAGGTCGCGCCGCGCACGCCCATCACCAGCAAGCTGGTGGCCGATCTGCTGGTGGCCAGCGGCGTCACCCGCGTGGTCTCGGTCGACCTGCACGCCGGGCAGATCCAGGGGTTCTTCAACATCCCCTTCGATCACCTGTACGCGATGCCGGTGATGCTCGACGACTACCTCCGCCAGCACTTCGACTCGTCGGCGGTCTGCGTCTCGCCGGACGCCGGCGGCGTGGAGCGTACGCGCGCTTACTCGAAGCGCCTCAACGCCGGCCTGGCGATCATCGACAAGCGCCGCGAGCGCGCCAACGTCAGCGAGGTCATGCACCTCATCGGCGAGGTGAAGGGGCGCGACTGCATCATCATCGACGACATGATCGACACCGCCGGCACCCTCGCGGGCGCGGCCAAGGCGCTCAAGGAGAAGGGGGCCAAGCGCATCGTCGCCTGCGCGACCCACGGTGTGCTCTCCGGCCCGGCCATCGAGCGCATCGAGGCCTCGCCCATCGACGAGGTGGTCATCACCGACTCGATCCCGCTGAGCGACGCAGCGCGGGCCTGCACGAAGATCAAGCAGGTTTCCATCGCCAAGCTGCTCGGCGAGGCCATCAAGCGCATCCACTCGTGCGACAGCGTCAGCTCTCTCTTCGCATGAGCGCTACGCGACCTGCCTGACCGCCTCCTGAACAACCGACCTGCACAAGCGTTCTCGGCGTGACAGAGGCAAAGTCCTCTGCTATCACCGCCCGCCTTTCCCGGAGACCTGCCGATCATGACCGCCGCAACCACCGACCACTCCACCATGCCCTCGCTCGCCGTTGCCCCGCGCAAGGCCGAAGGAAAGGGGGAGGCGCGTCGCCTTCGCCGCACCGGCGTCGTTCCCGCGGTCGCGTACGGCCGGGACTTCCCCGCGACGTCGCTCACCGTCACGCCCAAGGAGGTCCTCGCGGTCCTCAAGAGCGCGCACGGGCAGAACAGCGTCATCAAGATGAGCGTCACCGGCAAGGACGTCCTCATGATGATCAAGGAGTTCACCTACCACCCGGTGACCCGCGCCCTCGAGCACGTCGACTTCGTCGAAGTGAAGCTCGATCGCGAGGTCGACGTCGACATCCCGCTGGTGTTCACCGGCAAGCCGCTCGGCGTCACCGCCGGTGGCGTCATCCGTCAGGTCTACCGCACTCTGCCGGTCAGCTGCCTCCCGGACCGCATCCCGCTGAAGATCGAGGTCGACATCGCGCACCTCAACCTCAGCGAGCACATCGCGACCCAGGATCTCGCGCTCGGCGAGGGCGTGAAGGTCAACCTGCCGGCCGAGCAGACGCTCATCGCGATCGTCGCCCCGGAGAAGGATCGCACGGAAGACACCGCGGCGGCGGCGCCGGGTGCAGCGGCGGCAGCTCCGGCAGCAGGCGCAGCGGCGAAGACCGCAGCGGCTCCCGCGGCCAAGGACGCGAAGGCCGCTCCGGCCGCGAAGGACGCGAAGAAGAAGTGACGAGCGGGCGATGAGCCGCCGCTGGCACGCGCCATCGACGGCTTCTCACCCACTCGTCTGCCTCAAAACACGTCATGTATCTGGTTGTAGGGCTCGGGAATCCGGGCAAGGAGTATGCGGAGACGCGCCACAACGTCGGCTTCATGGCCGGCGATTCGCTGGTGCGCTCGCTCTCCTTTCCGGATTTTCGCGAGAAGTTCAGCGGCGTGTGGACCCGCGGGGATGGGTGGGGCGATTCGCTCGCCGTCCTGAAGCCGCTCACCTTCATGAACCTGTCGGGTGACAGCGTGCAGCCTGCCTGCGCCTTCCTCAAGGTTCCGCCGGCCAACGTCATCGTCGTGCACGACGAGCTCGATCTCGCGTTCGCCGACGTGCGCATCAAGGTCGGCGGCGGGCACGCGGGGCACAAGGGCCTGCGCAGCATCATCCAGCGCCTGGGCACACCGGACTTCGTCCGCGTGCGCATCGGCATCGGCAAGCCGCCTCCCGGCTTCCGCGGCGACGTGGCCGACTACGTCCTGTCGACCTTCGACCCGAGCGAGCGCGCGGAGCTCCCCGACGTGATCACCCGCGCGCAGACCGCCGTACAGAAGATCGTCGAGACCGGCGCCGCCGCCG
>JAMFST010001268.1 GCA_026225435.1 Labilithrix luteola | reverse complement strand
GCCTTTCTCGCGTCGTCGGACAGCAGCTTCATGACCGCCAGTGAGGTCGCCGTCGACGGCGGCCTCGCGCAGCTCTGACGCGCCACGGAGGACTTCTTCGCAGCGATCGGCAGCGGCGACAGGCACTGGCGCTGGCACGGCCTCCTCCTGACCTGGAGCTGTCCCGCGCGGGCCTTCACGGCGTCGTGAACTCCGCCGCGCTGCGCGGCCACACCTTGTATTCGCTGAAGGTGCTGCCGGCGATGCCGATGATCTGCGAGAACGAGATCCCGCAGGCGTAGGTGTTGTCGAGCGGCGCGTAGAGCTCGTCGTCGATGCGCAGGCCACCCGGGGGCGCGCCGCCGTCGGGCAGGCTGGCGCAGCTGGTGGGCTGGGTGCCGTTCACCATGAACTCGTCGAAATCCTCCTTGGGCGCGTCCGGGTTCACGCTCGACACGTACGACTGCCCGAGCTGCACCAGCATCGACTCGTACGGCTCGAAGCCCGCCTTGGTGGAGATGCTCGTCGGGGTGGGGATGCTCACCGGCGTGACGGTGTGGCTGGTGCCGCTGTCGGTGACGGTGAAGCTGCGCAGGAGCAGCGTGGTGACGCCGCTGACCTCGACGTACTCGCCGGTCACGTTGACCACGTTCCCCACGCTGACCGCCGGGGAGATCGAGCCGCTGTTGACGAAGAGCGCGCCGTAGGTGCCCACGCTGGGATCCTGCACGTAGAAGCCGTTGGCCGACGAGCTGCGCACCGCCGTGACGTAGACCCCCTGCACCTCCACGATCGACGAGGCGACCGGGTGGTTGGCGTCGGCCGCATTGCGCACCGAGGTGATGCTGCTGACGTACTCGCAGGCGTCGCCCACGCCGTCGTTGTCGGTGTCGGTCTGGTCCTGGTTGGCCGTCTTGGGGCAGTTGTCGGCGTTGTTGGTCACGCCGTCGCCGTCGAGATCGTCCGCCTTGGGGGAGATGCAGTTGCCGCTGGCGAGCGGGCAGGGATCGCAGGCGTCGCCGATGCCGTCGCCGTCGGTGTCCGGCTGCGGGCTCGCCGCGGTGGGCTCCACGTCGTTCGAGTCCATCAGACGGACGGCGTTGAAGATGGTCGGGCAGTTGTCGGTCGCGTCGGGGACGCCGTCGCCGTCCTTGTCCGTCGCGGTGATGCCGTCCGGGTAGCTCGTCCGCCAGGGCGTGCAGGTAGGCTCGTTCGGCGGGGTGTCCCCCTTGCAGTTGAACAGCTCGTAGTTCGGCTGGCCGGCGGCGAGCACCTTGGCGAGCGTCTCGTAGCCGTGCGAGTCGGCGGTGACGCAGGCCAGGCGAGCCGCGCCGCACACCTCGAGGTCCTCGCAGCTCCCCTGGCCGAAGGCCGGATCGCTCATGATCGCCTTGTCGCCGTAGATCGCCTTGCCGCCGCGCAGCACGAGGATGACGTCGTCGGCCGCCGCGGCGATGACCGCGCGGTAGCTGGTGTTCACCGAGGCGTCGAAGATGGCGATGTCCGCCGCCAGCCCCTTCTGCAGCAGGCCGGTCGCCGAGGCGACGCCGGTAGCGTACGCCGGGTTGGTCGTCACCATCTCCCACAGCTGCCGGTCGTTGAAGTGCGTCGCGAAGTACTTGGTGTTCAGGTAGTCGGCGCAGACGAGCTCGCGCTGCAGGTTCATCGACCCGGACGGCAGCCAGTCGGTGCCGAGCGAGATCATGACCCCCTGCGCGTCGAGCATCGTCACCGGCGCCGTATTTCCGTACAGGCTGATGTTCGAGCGGGGCGACCAGACCACGCTCGTCCCGTTGGCCTGGTAGTTCGCCGCCTGCGTCGCGTTGACCGCCACCGAGTGGATGATGGCGGTCTGCTTCTGGATCAGATCGTTGGGCGCGACGCTCTGGCAGATGATCTCGTTGTTCGCCTCGAGGTCGATCCCCTCGGCGATGTGCGGCAGGTAGGCGTCGTCGGCCAGCACCTCGGTGGTCGTCTCGCGCGCGCTCGAGTACTTCGTACAGCCGCTCGGGTAGGAGACGCCGGCGGTGTCGTTCAGCGGGAAGACGTCGAAATCGACCTTCTGGATGTTGAGCCCCTCGTAGAGAGCGGAGTTCGAGTTGTCGAGGTTGCGCGTGAGGCCGTACTCACCGCCCGAGGCGACGATCGAGGTGACGCCGCCCATGAGGAAGCGCAGCTCGGCGTAGCTCATGCCCGAGTAATCCTCGCTTCCGCTGGGATCGTTGCGGGTGAAACCGTCGGTCCCCTCGCGCCACTCGTTGCGGTGGTTGTAGCGGATCATCGTCGCCGTCTCCGGCGCGTCGTTGTCGTACGTGATGTGATCGTGCGCGTTGATCAGGCCGGGGGAGATGACGGCGTTGGCGCAGGTCACCGTCGAGGCGCCCTGCGTGGCGGCGGCGGCGTCGCAGGTGCCGGCGGCGCCGGCGCACTGGATGATGCCGTTGGCATCGATGAGCACCTCGCCGTTGTTGTAGGCATTCTCCGGCGCGAGCACGGTGCCCACCAGCATCACGCCGGAGGTGCCGCTCTTGGTGGTCTTGCACCGGGTCAGCGATTGCCCGCCGCCCCCGTCGTCGCCGGCGGAGCCGTCGTCGTCACCGGAGTCGCCCCCGCTGTCCTTGCCGCCGTCCTTCTTGCCGCTGTCCTTGCCGGCGTCGGTCGCGGTGGTGCCGCCGCCCGCCCCTCCGCTGTCGCCGGAGCCACAGGCGCTCGCCAGAGTCGCCATCAAGCCAAGGGTGGTGAGACCAACTGCCCCGAAGATACGAAGACGCATGCGAGCGTGCCTATGGCGTCTCGCCGCGCCGCCGGCAAACGAAAAGCAGTGTCGACACGGGAATGTGACGGGAAAGACAGCTCGAGTTGCGGTGAAGTTTCGTATGCGCTCGAGCGAACGGTGCGGGGCATTCTGTCGCAGCGGTTGCCGGGGTCCTCGGCTTTCCTTGCGCTTCTGGGCCCGCCCGCTATGGCATGGGCCACGTGACGGATCCGATGAACGCGCTGTGGCCGGGGAATCCCGGAACCGTCGGTCGTGAGACCGTGCGCGCTCGCATCCGCGACCGGATGGGCCAGGAGATTGGCCGCATCGGCAAGCAGGCGCCGTTCACGGTCGCGCTCGCCTACCCGTCTCCCTATGCCGCGGGAATGAGCTCCCTCGGTTTCCAGAGCATCTACCGCGCGATCATGGAGGCGCCGGAGCTGTCCTGCGAGCGCGTC
>JAMFST010001267.1 GCA_026225435.1 Labilithrix luteola | reverse complement strand
CGAGGGGGGCATGTGCGCGGCAACACGTTACTCGCCGGCGCCACCCGACGGCTGAGTTTCCCACGCCGCGCCACGCCACGTCCGTGTGTCCCAATGTGCGACGAAAGGACCGCTCTTGCACCCGCGTCGCTTCGCTTTCGCAAAGAGCGACCGTACTTCAGGTTTCCGGCCCTTCGAGAATGCAGACCTCAGCATCCACGGAGCGCGTGCTCGCAGCCATCGTGGAGGTCATGGCGCCCTTCGTCGGCGCGACGATGGCTCGCGCCTCGGTCCACGGCTTCTCGAGCCGCCTGCAGCTCACCAAGCCGCGCATGCTCCGCGCCGACGCGCAGGCGCTCATCGACGCGCTCGCGCCCGGCCTCGACGTTTACGTGGGCGGGGCGAAGGGCAAGGCGCTGGTGGCGACGATGTGGACCGCTTTCGATTCGCTGGAGGAAAAATGAGCCTCGCTTCCGCCTTCTTCCCGTTCGTGAAGATGTTCCTCCAGGCGACCGGCGCGCTCTACGCCGCCCGCTGCGCGCACCACTACAGCCCGGGGACGCGTGTGCGGCGGGCGTGGACCCTCATGAGCCTCGGCCCGGCGTGCTGGCTGTTCGCCCAGCTGTCCGCGGCGCTCTACTCGCTGGTGCTGCAGCGTCGCGCGCCGGTGCCGTCGTTTCACGACCTGTTCATCTTCGCCGGCGGCGCCTGCGTCATCGCGGCGTGCGTCTCCTTCCGCCGCATCTACCGTGAGTCCGGCTTCGCCGTGGACGGTGGCCCCAAGGACACGCTCTTCCTCGCCGGCATCAGCGTACCGCTCGCCGTCGTCGGCTACGTGATCGTGAGCAACATCTGGAGCACGCCGGAGGGGACGCTCGAGCATGTCGTCGACACCTGCTACCCCGCGCTCGACCTGGCGATGCTGGCGACGGTGTTGCTCCTTCTGCGCACGGCGCTCCGCTTCGTCGGCGGCCGGGTGTGGCACGTGTGGGCCGCGATCCTCGCCGGTCTGGCGTGCGCGACGACGGGGGACATGTTGTTCTCGCTCAGCGCGATAAGCGATCTGCCGATCGCCGACGTGCTCGCCAACCTGTCGCTGATCACGTGCTACGGGCTCGTGGCGCTCGGGGTGCGTATTCAGTATCGGATGGTTTCGAGCTGAGGCCAGGCTTCGCGGCTTTCCCCATGCCGCGCCGCGCCACTCTCGCGAGAATTTGCGCTACGTTGCCGCCCGATGACCGCATCTCACGATCGCACGAGCGAACGGCTCGGCGCAGCCCCGGACACCTCCGTCGAGGACTCTCGGCCCCCGACCCTGCACGCCTTCCGCACGGTGCCCAAGACCGGCGTGATCTTCGTGACGAGCGAGGCGAGCCGCAAGGGGTTCTCCAGCACCGATCCGGAGTGGTGCAACCTCGGGCAGGGGCAGCCGGAGACGCACGCGCTCGAGGGGGCGCCGAAGCGCCTCACCGAGATCACCATCCACCCGGACGACCAGGAGTACGCGCCGGTCGCCGGCTTGATGGAGCTGCGCGAGGAGATCGCCGGTCTGTACAACGCCCTGTACCGCAAGGGGATGAAGTCCCAGTACAGCGCGGAGAACGTCTGCATCTCCGGCGGCGGGCGCACGTCGCTCACCCGCGCGGCGGCCAGCCTCGGGCACATCAACCTGGGGCACTTCCTCCCGGACTACACCGCCTACGAGGAGCTGCTCGACATCTTCAAGGCGTTCACCAGCATCCCCATCCTGCTGGACGGTGACCGCGGCTACGCCTTCACCGCCGACGATCTGCGGCACGAGGTGCTCGGGCGCGGGCTCTCCGCTGTCCTTTTGTCCAACCCGTGCAACCCGACGGGGAAGCTGACCGGCGGCGACGAGCTGTCGCGCTGGGTGGACGTGGCGCGCGATCTCGACTGCACCCTGCTGCTCGACGAGTTCTATTCGCACTACGTCTACCAGCGGCCGCGCGGCGGCTACGAGGGGCCCAACGGTGTGCTCCTCGAGAGCGCCTGCCGCTACGTGGAGGACGTGGATCGCGATCCGGTCGTGGTCTTCGACGGGCTCACCAAGAACTGGCGCTACCCCGGCTGGCGCGTGACCTGGTCGATCGGACCGAAGCGCGCGACCGAGGCCTTCGCCAGCGCCGGCTCCTTCCTCGACGGCGGCGGGTCCAAGCCGCTGCAGCGCGCGGCCATCCCCCTCCTCAACGAGGCGGACGTGATCGCCGAGACGCGCGCCATCCAGAAGACCTTCCGCGCCAAGCGGGACCGGATGCTCGCCCGGCTCGGGCAGATGGGCGTCGCCATCGAGCGCGTCCCGGACGGCACCTTCTACGCCTGGGGCAACGTTGCGGCCCTGCCCGCTCCGTTTTCCGACGGCATGGGCTTCTTCCGCGCCGCCTTGGACGAGAAAATCATCGTCGTCCCCGGCGAGTTCTTCGACGTTAACCCGGGCAAGCGCCGCAGCGGCCGCGGCTCGCGATTCCGCGAATACGTTCGGTTTTCCTTCGGTCCCTCGATGGACGTGCTCGACAAGGCGCTCGACCGCCTCGAGACCAGGCTCCGCCGCTAGGGCTTTTGTTCCCGCCTCCTGAAATTTGACGGGCGGCTCCGGCGACTGACCCTCCGCAGGCGATGTTCTCCGCTCCGATGACCTTCGCCGAACCTCCTGGCCCTCCGCTTTCCGTTCCGCCCACCTCGGGCGTCGGGACGCTGCAGGACCGAGAGGCTCGGGACCTTCGCCCTCTCGTCCGGGGGGTGGTCGCCCATGTCCTGGGCGAGTCGGTGAGCAGCGCCGATGTCGAGGAATGTACCCAGGAAGCGCTCCGGCGCGCCCTGGAAGGGCGGCAGCGACTCAAGGCGGATCAGGCGCTCGCCGCCTGGGTCGCCGGCATCGCCCGGCACGTCGCCCTGGACGAGATCCGCGCGCGGCGTCGCAGCCGGGCGCGCACCATGGCGCCCGCCAGCGCCCGCGACGGCGCACCCGAGCAAGAACCGCTCGACTCGGTGGCCGATCCGTCGCCCGACCCCTTCGAGAAGCTCGCCCAGGCCGATCGCGACGCCGACGTGCGCAAGGCGATGGCTACCTTGCCGGAGAAGCAACGCGCCGCCCTGACCCTGTTTCACCTCGAAGGGCTTGATTACAAGGCGATCGCCGAGAGGCTCGGCGTCCCCTTGGGCACGGTGGCGACGTGGGTGATGCGCGGAAGACGAGCGATGGCCGAGAGGCTGCAAGCACAGACCGAGAGGGAGGACGGCAAATGAAGAACGAAGCGTTTCTCCCCGAGGAGATCCTCTGGGACGGTGAGCATGCCAGCGAGCTGGCCCGGGAAGCCATCGCCGACCTGCAGATGGACATCGTGCCGCCCGAGGTGGTGGCGCACGTCGAGGGGTGCCGGCACTGCTCGCTATCGATCGGCGAGGCGGCGCTCCGCTCCCGGGCGATGGGTCAGGTGTGGGCGGTGGCCCCGGCCGACTCGGTCCGCCTCGACTCCGAGAAGGCGACCTACCCGCTCCCCTGGCGCGCGCTCTTCGGCGCCCTCTTCCTCGGCACCGCCGGGGTGACGCCCGCGCTGCTGGCGCTCCCGCACTTCGCCTCGCAGGTGGCGAGCACCGCGTCGCACTCGGTGCCGGTCGTCGCCTCGGTCACGGTGGCCACCGCGGAGCTGCACGGCGGCACCGTGCTGGCGGTCTCCGGAACCGCCGCGGCCATCCTCGTCGCCTCCGCGCTCGCTCTGCTGCACTGGCTGCGCAGCTCGGCTGCTGCCTCGTCATCGTCCTCGTCCTCGTCCCAGAGCCCGCCCGAATCACCGAAGTCCCCGAGGTCGTCATGAAGTCCCCGTCCCTGTCCCCGTCATCCGCGTCTGCGTTCACGCTCGCCGCTGCCGACGTTCGCCTCCCGGCCTTCTCCTGGCGCCGCGCCATCGCGCCGCTGCTGGTGAGCGCGGTGGTCTCGGCGGCGCTCACGCACAGCGCGGTGGCTCACGCCGCGGTGACCCACGCGGGCAGCTGGCCGGCGCAGGAGAAGCCGGTCTCGGTGGACATTCACGCGGCGACGCGTGCCGTCGCTCTCGACGAGCTCGCCGACGCCGCCGGCTGGAGCCTGGTGGTGCGGGACACCGCGCCGCCCGGCCCGGCGATCGATCTGCACATCGTCAAGCAAGCGCCGGGCAAGGTGCTCGACCTGATCCTCGAGGACGTCCCCGGCGGCTACACCGCCACGCGCGACGGCAGCATCGTCTCGCTCAGCTTCTCCGGCGGCAAGAGCAGCGGCGCGGCCGCGGGAAGCGTGGCGGCCGTTCCGTCACCGCTCTCACCCCCGGCTCCGCCTGCTCCTCCCGCACCGCCATCACCGCCCGCGCCTCCGGTCAGCGTGGATGCCGGTGAGCTCGCCAAGCTGAGTGAAGGGCACGGCCGCGGCGACGACCGCACCGTCACCGGTGGCTCGCTCCGCATCGAGAAGAACGAGACGGTGCACAACGTCTCCATCTTCGGCGGCAACCTCGAGGTCTTCGGCACCGTCACCGGCAACGTCTCGGTCCTCGGCGGCTCGGCGCACCTGCACGACGGCGCGCACGTCGAGGGGAGCAGCAACATCATCGGCGGCGCGGTGAAGATCGACGACGGCGTGGTCATCGACGGCGACGTCGGCGTCCTCGGCGGCTCGGTGAAGCGCGCGCCGGGCGCCATCATCCACGGCTCGGTCGAGGGGCTGGGCGACGACGACGGTGATGACGACGACGAGGCGGCCGACCACGCCGATCACCACGACCGCGCGCACGACGCGCACGACGAGAAGGCGAAGCACGAGACCGAAGCCGAAGGGGTCGGGTTCTCCGTCTCCGCCGCCGCGCTCCTCTTCGTCTTCGGCGCGCTCTTCCTCGCCTTCGCTCCCCACCGCGTCGAGCGGCTCCGCACGGAGCTCATCTCCCGCCCGATCCGCTCGGTCTTCGTCGGTCTTGGCTCGTTCGTGGCGATCGGCCTGCTCGTGGTGATGCTGATCTGCACCGTGCTGGGCATCCCGGTGGCCGTGCTCCTGGCCGTGGGCGCACCGGTAGTCATGCTTCTCGGCGGATGCGTGATCCTCACGACCGTCGGCGGCGCGCTCTTGCAGCACCGCTCGACCAACCCCAACGTTCACCTGGCCGCAGGCTGTGCGCTCTTCTTCCTCATCGGCCTGATCCCGGTCGTCGGCTCCATCATGCACCTCGTCCTCGCCCTCGCGGGCCTGGGCATCATGGTGGCGACCCGCGGCGCGGGCCTCATCACCAAGCCGAGCGACACGCCGCCGAGCAGCGGCATGCCGTACCGGTGACGCGAGCCACGGCGGGCTACGCCGCCGTCGCGCCAATTCTGGTGGCGTTGGCGGCGACGTAGCGAAACAGCTCGCCGACCGTGCGCACGTCGGACAGCCCCTCGACGGGGATGTTCACGTGCTCACGCTCCTCCAGCTCCACCGCGACGAGCACCAGCTCGAGAGGCGTGAGGTCGAGGTCCAGGTCGAGCAGCAACGCGGGGTGAAGGTCAGCGACGGAGCCGTCCAGGTGACGGGCGAGAACGTCACGAATCAGCGCCACGCTGGGGATGCCTGGGACGCGGGCGGCAACAGCGGGAGCTCGATCGGATGGGGATGTCATGTGCCTCTTCTCCAAGAGCAGATGCTGGTGACGCGAGTACGGTTGTGACGGCGACCGTGGCGACCGCTTCCTCGATGTAGTGATCCGCACGAGCTGGGATCGATCACTCCGGCTGATGAATCACGCTGCACGAGCGGACGACCGCCTTCTAGTACTTCCACGCCGGAGCCCGAGCGCCAGCCATTCTGCGTACGCGCCGCTCGGTCTCACCGACACGCGGATGGCCTCCGTGATCACGTGCACCAGATCACGCACGGTGCTCGCTCGGGCGACCTCGTCGAAGGGGATCACGCAGCCCTCGGCCTCCTCGAAATCGAGCGCGATCTGAACGCGTTCGAGCGACGTGAAGTCGAGATCGGCGACCAGCCGTTGCCCCGGCGCGAGGTGCGCGCGATGGCAATCGAGGAGGACGGCCATCTTGGTGAGGACGCGATCGGCGACGAGCGGATCGAGGTGCGAAGGCGGAAGCGGGGATGAAGCGCGCATGAACGGGATCTCCTCGGTGTGCTCGTGGCAGCACCCCGGCGCGCTCCTCCATTCCGCCCCAACCGTGACCGACACATCGTGACGCATTCCTTGGCAAAACTTCACGACGCGTCGCGCAAAGTACGACCGGACGAGCTTTGCAGAGCCGGCTGGAACGAAAGCGCGACGACCCGTGTAGTAAGGGGACCTGATGCTTTCACGGTCCCTTCCGGAGGTACGTATGCCCCGTCTCGCTTACCGCGCGTTCGCGCCGCTCGCTCTCACCGTCGGTCTCGGGACGATCAGCGTCCTGACGCTCGCGTGCTCCAAGAAGGACGCGACCCCGAGCACGACCACCACGACCAACGGCGACTCGCTCACCACGTCGCCGAGCGGTGCGGCGGCTCCGGGTGCCCCCGGCGCTCCCGTCGCCCCCGGCGCGATGTCCGGTGCTCCAGGCGCAGGTGGCCCGGGTCACGGAATGGGCCGCCACATGCAGGCCTTCCTCGACGCCTGCAGCGGCAAGAGCGCCAACGATGCGTGCAACGTGCAACTCGGCGCTCGCGCGCTCAACGGAACGTGCAACGCGCTCGGCGGCGGACCGAACCAGGGGCAGCTGAGCTGCCGTCCCACGCCCGGCCAGTTCGGCCCGCGTTCTGGCGCGCCCGGCGCTCCTGGCGCTCCTGGCGCTCCTGGCGCACCGGGCGCTCCTGGCGCACCTGGTGCTCCCGGCCGCGCGCCCGCTCCTCAGTGAGAGAGCGACGACGTGACCTGACGACTCTCCCGTCAGGTCACGGCTTCTTCGGCGCGGCCTTCTCCGGGTCACCGGTCTGCACCGCGTTCTTCACCCGCTCGACCGCGCGCACGATGGTGCGCAGGTCGGTCGCGCCGGCGATGACGAGCATCAAGCTGTAGGTCTGCGTGTCGACGACCGAGAAGTCGTTGGGCACCACGTAGGGGTTGACCACGACCGACTGCCCCCAGCCGAACCCGCCCTGCAGACCGACGAGCAGCTCGCTCGCACCGCTGTACGAGCCGAAGCCGAAGGCGGCATTCACCTGGTTGGTCCGCGCCTGGACGACGTTGCCGAGTGACGGCTCGCCGTGCAGGCCGGGGATGGACGAGAGGTTCGCCGAGAGTCCGCCGATCAGACCGAACGTCGGCCGCAGGAGGTACTCGAGGCCGATGGACGGGTTGATCGCCACCTGCTGCGCGGCGACTCCCGTCTGGTGCCCGCTGCTCGCGGTGATGGCGGTGCCGTTGAGCGTGCTGGTGACCGTGTCGATGCTGGCGGTGACCACGTTGGAGGTAGGAATGTCCACCCCGAGGTCGACCTCGGCGCGGATCTTCGACCACTCGCCGCCCACGCCGGCAGCGACGCGCATCGGCGGCGCCGCGCGGAAGCTGCCGGTGCCGCTGGTGACCGTCGCGTCGGTGGTCGCGCCGGTGTCCGACTCGTTGAAGGTGCCGCTGTACGAGCCGAGGACGTGGAGCGACGGGGCGCGCACGCTGAGGCCGTACGTCATGTTCTCGTGGTGGTAGGTCGCGCCCACGAGCGCCGTCAGATCGAGCGAGTGTCCGCTGCCGCTGGTGGACAGGTTCGAGGCGAGCGCGTTGCCGCCGGTGACGGCGCTGATGCTGCCGCCCGAGGCGCCGAACGAGTCGTAGGTGTACACGCCGTGGAGCGAGCCGCCGATGGCGATGTCGCGCGTGAGGTACGTGCTGTACGTCGGTCCGACGTAGGTGCGGCTCCAGCGGTTGGTGAGCGACTCCACCTGGTGCGTGCGGCCGGCGCTGGTGGTGCCGAGGAACGACTCGGCGGTGAGCGAGGTGTCGACCGACTCGAGGCTGGCGAAGCAGATGGCGAGCTTGCGGCGGCGGGTGCGGTTGGGATCGTCGGGCGACGCGGTGGGGTCGACGAGGCGTTCGATGTCGCCGATGGTGAAGAAGAGGCAGAGCGTCGACGGGAGGACGCGGAAGCTGTTCTCGGTGACGCTGGTGCTCCCCGAGGTGCCGTCGCCGACGCGGGTCGAATCGACGGAGCCCGGCTGGTGCAGGTTGGAGAGGTGGGTGAGCCCGAGCGAGTAGAAGTTGACCGAGAAGGCGAGGCGCTCGTCCTGGATGCGGACGATCGTGGCCGGGTTGAGGAACGGCGCGGCGCCGTCACGCGCGAGGGCGACGCCGGTGTTCCCCATGAGCGCGGTGCGCCCGCCCGTCGGCGCGGACAGGTCGTTGCCTTGCGCGCGCGCGGTGCCGGGGACGAGAGAGAGCGCGGTCGTCAGCGCGAGACCAGCGGCAACAGAGACGACGACGCGAGCGCGCGCCGTAAACGTAAGCAAAGACATCGTTCGTCGCGATTAGCACGCCGAGCGAACACTCCTTTGCTTCGCCTCCGAATGAGCCAGGCGATCTTGAGCGGGCTCGGCTTCTGAGACTAGGAGCGCGCGCAGCGCTCCGTGTCTCAGCCGCTGCGACCGTGATGGCTCTCGCGAGGTCACGGTCGCAGCGATGAGATGTGGGACGGGTCGCTCGCGGCGACGAGCACGACCACGTCGGTCTCCGGTGCGTCGCCCGAGACGACGCCGATGGCGTCACCCCAGACCTGACGGAGCTCGCCCTCGGGCATGGAGGCGAGCGCGATGGGGCGCGCGCTGCCGAGCGAGGCGAGCATGGTGTGCAGCGTCTCGTCGACCTGGTTCACCGCCTGCGCCGAGGTGACGAAGTACAGATGTCCAAGCTCCACCGGCACCATGGAGGCGGCGAACTGCGGCGACTCCTGGGCACCGAGCGGCGGGGAAGGCGCGACCAGCGGGAGCAAGGTACCGTCGGTGCGCAGCTCGAACATCGGCGCGAAGCCGCAATCGAGCACCTCGAGCGAGGTGGCGTCGGCGGAGAAGCGCAGGAGCGCGAGGCCCATGGTGGCGGCGGGATCGGGCTCGCTCTCGGCGGTGGCGTCGGCGGCGGTGAAAGAGCGCAGGGTGGCGAGCGCGTCGGCCGCGACCGAGTCGAGCGGCCGACCGAGATCGAGAGCCTCGCGGATGGCGCGGCGGACGGCGAAGCTGCGGATGGGCGCGTCCTCCCCCGACCAGTCGGAGTGGAAGGCGAAGAGGGTCATGCGGCCGAGGTCATCGAGCGCGACGTCGAAGGAGGCGCCGGTGCGTCGCGCGCCGCGGACGATGGTGCCGGTCACCCGGAGCGTCCGCTGGGTCAGCGGGACGGGCGGAAGCGAGGGGAGGCTCGGCTCGCTGGCCCGCTCCGGCGCGTCGGCCGAGGAGCGCATGCGCTTCGCCCACCGCAGTGCCGCCTGGATCCGCGAGCGAAGAATGGGGACGCCGAAGCCGGTGTCGAGGTAGTCGAAGGCCCCCGCGGCGAGCAGGCGCCCGAGCCGCGCGGCGTCCACGTCCGACGGCGTGATGAGGAGGAGCGGGATACTCTCCAGCTGCTCGCTCGCCAGGAGCTCCTTGGCGCGCGCCTCTCCCAGCGCGATCCCCTCGACGTCGAGCGCGAGCAGCACCAGATCGGGCGGGTTACTGGCGAACGGCCGGGTGCTGATGTCGGCCAGAGAAGGGACTCGCGTGACGTGAACCCCCTCCGCCGCGAGCGCAGCAAGAAGAGGAGAGCGCTCGGACGAACCGTCGTCGAGCAGGAGGGCGCGGGCTACGTGCGGTCGGGACATTCGTACTGGTCCCGGCTCTTGCGACTACCGTTCCATCCCTCGAGGCGGCGAAAATAGCGCAAAATAGCGGCAAATCGTGGGCACGACACCGTCCCGGACAGCTCCGCGCGTCTCAATCCGAGACCGAAAGCTCCGTCCGGCTATCGCACCGTGAGACGGTCTCTGCGAAGATCCTTATCTCTCTCGCCGATGCGTCGTTCAGGAGGGAAGGAGATCAACGTGGAACCTTCTCGCGAAAACGCACCGGGCCCGGGCGCAGGCCCTCACGGTGCGACGGTGGCCGTCGTCGATGACGACCTCGCCGTCCGTCGCATGATGCGTCACCTGCTCGAGCGCGAGGGCTTCTCGGTTCTCGAGTACGAGGGGGGCGCGGCGCTCTTCGACGCCGGGACGAGCAACGTCTCCGTCGTCTGTCTCGACCTGTCCCTGGAGGAGATGTCCGGGATGGAGGTGCTCGCCCACCTGCGCGCCGAGGCTCCTCATCTACCAGTGGTCGTCGTCACCGCCGATCGCACCGTCGACGTCGCCGTCACGGCGATGCGCGCGGGCGCGTACGACTACGTGGTCAAGCCGCTCGACCGCGAGAGGCTCACGCAATCCGTCCGCCGCGCCGCCGAGCGCAGCCAGCTGGCGCAGAGCGTGGCCCGTCTCGAGCGCGAGCTCGGCACCCGCGACGTCCTCAAGACGGTGGTCGGCGACAGCGCCTCCATGAGCGAGCTCGCGCAGCAGGTGCGGCGGGTGGTCGACAGCGACATCGCGGTCTGCGTCACCGGCGAGAGCGGCACCGGCAAGGAGCTGGTCGCCCGCAGCATCCACGCCGGCGGGCGCCGCAAGGACAAGCCCTTCGTCGCCATCAACTGCGCTGCCATCCCGGTCTCGCTGCAGGAGTCGGAGCTGTTCGGGCACGAGCGCGGCGCCTTCACCGGCGCGGTCGGCGTCCACCGCGGCCGCTTCGAGCAAGCCGACGGCGGCACGCTCTTCCTCGACGAGGTCGGGGAGATGAGCGCGGCGACGCAGGCCGGCCTCTTGCGCACCTTGCAGGAGCGCACCATCCGCCGCGTCGGTGGAGAGGCGGAGATCAAGGTCGACGTGCGCGTCGTCTGCGCCACCCACCGCAACCTCGAGGCGGACGTCCGCGCCGGTCGCTTCCGCGAGGATCTCTACTTCCGTCTCGTCGCCTACCCGATCACCGTGCCGCCGCTGCGCGAGCGGCGCGAGGACGTGCCGCTGCTGGTGGCGCACTTCCTCGAGAAGCTGCGCAGCGATGTCGGTCGCTCGGTGAACCGGGTGACGCCCGACGCGATGGAAGCGCTCCTCGCCTACCCCTTCCCCGGGAACGTGCGCGAGCTGCAGAACGTCGTCCACCGGGCGATGCTCGCCTGCGAGGCGGGGGAGCTCGGCCTCGAGCACCTGCCGAACGCCGTCCGTGCGCACGGCCTCCCCACGCGCAGCAGGTCGAACCGCGCCCGCGTCCTCGAGCCGGCGCCCGACGAGGTCGTCCCGCTGCGCGAGCTGGAGCGACGCGCCATCGCTGGCGCCCTGCGCGCTTCGAATGGAAATGTCGGCAAGGCGGCCAAGCTTCTCGGCATTGCCCGCGCTACTCTCTACCGGCGTCTCGCCGAGCCCGACGCGGACCCTGAAGGGGCCCGCCACCACGAGCACGACGACGACAACGCCGACCCCGCCGCTGCTGCTACATCCCCCGGACACGCCAACGGAGTCGCCTGACCATGCATCACGAGTCGCTGGTGGTTCTCGATCCCGCTCATCTCGTCGCCGCTCTCGGGAGCGGCCCGCGAGCGGCGCTTCGTCCGCTCTGCGATCTCTTCGTCGGGGAGATGCACTCGCGTCTCCACGCGCTCAAGGCGGCGCTGGCCGGCGGTCAGGACGAGGAGATCGAGTTCCTCGCCCACGCCCTGCGCGGCAGCGCGGCGAACTTCGGCGCCATGCGCCTGATGGAGCTCGGCGACCCGGCGCAGAAGGTCCGCGGCGACAGCTGGCTCCACGCGCTCGAGACCGAGATCAACGAGGTCGATCGCGCGCTCAGCGATCTGCTCGTGCAGGCGGTGTAGCCCCCTCCGCGACGATGTGCAGAACGTCGGGCGACGGCGTCGTCGCCACGTGAAAGCTCGTGTAACCGGCGCTGGCCTTCAAGGCCCCGGTGTCATCGAGGACGAGCTTCGCGCTCTGGCTGCAGACGTCGTAGGCATAGGCGAGGACGGTGCCGGGGCGGTCCATCGGCACGATCGAGGAGACGAGCTCCATGTTGTGCTTGCGGAGAAAATCGAGGTTCGCGGCGAAGTCCTCGGCGCGCAACTGGTGGGTGAAGATCGGCCGTTCGCCGCTCCCGTTCACGAGCTCCACCTTCGTTCCGGCCAACACGTCGAGGTAGGCGGCGGCGGGTGCGGCGCACTCGGGGCGGGTCGATCGTCCGGGCGTCTCTTTCGGAAAAAAGAGGAGGAGCGCGACGCCCATGGCGACCGCGCCGAGGAGCCGCGGCGCGCCCCACT
>JAMFST010001266.1 GCA_026225435.1 Labilithrix luteola | reverse complement strand
TGCCTGGCCGTCGCCTTCTTCCTCGTGCTGACCTTGCACGAGAAGCCGCTGCGCGGCCGCGACAACGCGAGCGTCAGCGTGCCGAGCGAGTAGCCGGCCAGGAAAAGCGCTCGCCTCTGGCGGACCGTTCGTTGGCGCCTCTCCGGGCGTCGGGTAAGCGTCGAGGCATGGCGACGATCGAGGAGATCCGGGCATACGCGGCGCGCATCAAGGTCGCCAGCGACACGATCAAGGACAGCTGCACGGCCGTCGCCAAGCAGATGGCCGCCGTGCTCGAGGCGGCGCTGCAGTTCCCCAAGGGGGATCTGTCGGTGGAGGTCTACGCCAAGGAGGATCACGCCTTCATGGCGCAGTTCTCCACCAAGGTGGAGCACGTCCTCTACAACGTGAACGGCACCTTCGCGCTGGTAGGCGATCCGGCGAGCCCGGTGATCGAGACGATGACCATCGGCGGCCACGAGCCCTTCCCGGTGAACGACGACGCGCGCCTGGTGCAGGCCTTCACGGACAACCTCGTCCGCCAGGTACGCGAGACCGCCAAGTTCAAGATCGAGCCGGCGGGAACCGTACCTTCACGGTGACCGCAGCATCGCGCAGGCCGAGCACGAAGGTGGCGCCGTCGGTCATGGAAGGGGTCGAGCCCGACCCCGGATCGACCCGGATGCGCCGCACCCGCTGCCCCTCGACGTAGGTGCCGTTCGTCGAGCACAGGTCGAAGACGTCGAGCACCGACGGCTCCTGCGGGTTGCGAATGAGCAGCACGTGCGCCCGCGAGGTCGCGTTGTTGAGCACCGTCATCAGCCCCTGATCGAGGCAGCGATCGGCCCGGCCGATGATCACACCCTGCTCCAGCTGCTCGGCGGAGAGGTCGACCGCGGCCATCAGCTTGCCGCGGCGGACCACGATGCACGCCGCCGCGTCGGGCGCGAAGGTGTGCGTCTGGGCCGCTTCGGGGCGTTCGCTGGCGCGGAACGGCGCCAGATCACTGAAGGAGCGGGCCGCGGGCATCGACGTGATCATCGTCGCCCGCGCGCCGGTGTACCGCGGCGGCTTCGCCGGCGAGCGGTAGGGGTCGCCCGCCCCGTGCATCACCGACGAGGTGCGCGCGTCGGTGACCTTCGGGCGCACGAGCGGATCGACGCAGAGCTTCAACCCCGCGTCGGTCTCCTCGATGGGCACCGCGCCGACCACCAGCGCGCCGACGCTCACCGCCACCGGGCCGCTCACCACCAGCGACCGGCGCGACTTCCCGTCACCGAGCGAGAAGGGCGTGCCGGTCTGCAGGTCGAGCAGCCGCAGCGCGAGGCCGTCGGCCAGCGGCACCGTCGTGGCCAGGAGGTGACGCAGCGGCAGCGTCGGATCGGCGTCGAGGACGGCGTCGCAGGCGGTGTGACGACCGAGGATGGCGTACGAGCCGGAGCTCGACAGGTCCATCCAGCCGATGCCGTTCGGGCGCGCCCAGTACAAGCGGAACCCCGGCGCGGTCGGGGGTGCGCCGGCCATCGCCTGGCACGCCCGTGCGTGGGCGGCGACGAGCGCGTCCCACGTCGGGCGCGGCGGCGGATCGAATGCGATCATCGTGCCTGCGTTGCGCGCGGGCGAGAACGTGGCGGCCACTCTCCTTCACCGTGCCACGGCCCCGCCCGATGTGCACGTCAGGCGGTCGAGCGTATGTCGAGGACGAAGCGGTACGGCGACGATGCCGTTCTTGGCGCAACCACCTCGCTGGCGGAGATGCGGCGGCTGACCGACGGACTGGTCGCCACCGCGGTCGCCGCGGCCGGAACGAAGAAGTAAGAGAACGCGACGAGGCTCAGTCAGCTTCGCCGCGGATCAGATCCGCCAGGCCGATCACGCGTGCCGCACGGCTCCACGCGAGCGGCAGCACCGCGATCTGCGCGACCACGAAGGTGACGGCGATCGACCCGCTGCCGGTCTGCGGGACGCGCAGGCGGATGGCCGTCACCAGCGCCGCAAGGCCGACGCCGAGGAGCGTGGTGATGAGGCTCACACCGAGCACCGCCAGCGGCTTGCGCGCGGTCAGCTTCAGGCCGCTCCACCAGGCAAGCAGGGCGCTTCGTCGCTCCGGCTCGGCGGCGAAGTGCGCGCGGGCGGCGTCGACCGTGACGTTGGCCAGCCAGACCAGGAGCACCGCGACCAGCGTGGTGATCAAGGTGAACCGCGAAGCGCTCGACTCGACGACGGCGCGCTCCTTCGCCTGATCGGTGAAGTGCATCGTGGCCGCCACGAGCGCGCCAGCAACGCCCAGCGGCAGGAGCGAGACCACCGCCGTGCGCACCATGCGCGGATAAAGCTCACCGACGGCGCCGAGGAGCGCGCGCAGCGGGAGCGCACCGTGGGTCGGGCTGGTCCCGGCGAGCGCCACGGTCGCCGCCGCCAGCGCCGGCGCGAAGAGCGCGGCGATCAGGAGCGAGGCGCGCAGGCCTGGTCCGATCGCCGCGGCCGGCGCCTCACCGAGCTGCCGTACCACCTCGATGAACGGCCCAGAGGGGAGCGTCCCGACGAGATCGGCCGCGAGAGGGCTCGTGTCGAACAGCGAGCCGAGGAACGAGAGCACCGGCATCAGGAGCAGGGACGTCGGCAGGAGGACGCCGATCACGAAGAGGAGCAGGTAGCGCCAGTCGGCGGCGCGCCAGGCGAGGAGGAGCGGGTGCGGGCGCGTGCTGGAAGCGGTCATTGCGTCACCAGAAGGGAGAGAGCCAGCTCGGCGAGGTTCGACATCTCGAGCCCCCAGCGCATGCTCGCCCGCTTGTCCGGCTCGGCGGTGCGACCATCATCGAGCTTGTTCAGATCGAGCAGCACCTTGCGCTCGGGATCCAGCTGCGCCGCGGTGACCTTCTGCGCGCGATCGAGCACGAAGCGATGCCAGCGCTCCTCCTCCGGGAAGGGGAGCGTCTCCTTGCTGCCGTCGGCGAAGGTGAGCACCAGCGTCTCCGGCACGTGCCCGGCGTAGCGCCGCACCATCACCACGTCGCGCCAGGGGAACGCCTTGTCCCCCTTGGCCTTGCGCGCCGCCGCGACCTCTTGATCGACCGCGTCCTGATCCCTCTCGACCCGCTTGCCGTCGACCATCGCCGTGCCGACCAGCGGCACGATCTCCTGGCTATCGACGCTCTCCACCCGGTCGTCGATAGGCTCGTTGGCGAGAACCTGGTGCGCGAACCACTCGTTCACCAGCTCCGCCTGTCCGCTTCCGTCGGCCAGCGCCTGCCGCAGATCGGCGACGCTCGGGTGACGGTGGTGCCAGCGCTTGTAATAGAGCTTCATCCCGCGCCCGAGCGCGTCGCCGCCGAGTCGCTGCTCGAGGTCGTGGAAGACCAGGACCGTGCGCGCGTACACCAGGCCGTAGCTCCCCTCGGAGAAGCGGTCCCACGAGTTACCGGCGATCGGATCGGCCTGGAAGCGACGCGTGCCCCCCTGCAGGCGCTCGAAGTCGTCGTACGCGAACGGCGGCACGCCAATCCCGAACAGTCCGGCCGGCTCCGGCAGGTGGAGCGTCATCTGCTCGTGCGCCAGCATGCGCGTGTCCCAGAACTCGTTCATCCCCTCGTCGAGGAACGGCTCCTCGAACTCGTTCGAGGCGAGCAGGCCCATGAAGTACCCGTGCCCGAACTCGTGCACGGTGATGTAGCGCGTGAGATCCCCGATCGGGCCGCCGCTGGTCTCGGTGGTGAAGAACGTCTCGTACTCCATGCCGCCCGACTCGGCGGCGTTGTATGGCGGCACGATCACCGTGACGTGCGGGTAGGGATAGGGCCCCAGCGTCTCGGAGAAGTACTTCAGCGAGTCGAGCGTCGCCTGCAACGCGATCCGGCCCCCGGCGGCGTACTCCGGAGGAAAGAGAACCTCGACCTCCACGCGCGGGCTCCCGGCGCCGTCGTACGTGCCCGTGAGCGGCTCGGCGTAGCCATTCCACGCCGTCCATCCGAAGTCGTGCACGTCGTCCTGGGCGAACACGTGGGTGATGGCGCCGGGCGTTCCTGCGGCGTCGGTCGGTGCCCCCTGTTCCCGTCCGGTGGCGGCGACGCGGTAGTCCTTCGGCGCGGTGAGCTCGGCGCGGTAGCTGCCGAAGTCGGCGTAGAACTCGGAGTTGAGGTGCAGCTCGTGGCAATTCCACCGCGGCGCCGTCGCTCCGCGCTCGCCCGGCAGCTCGAGGACCCCGACCTTGGGGAACCACTGCGCGATCAGGTGGTACTGCGCGAAGTAGCCGGTGCGGGCGATAACCCGGGGGAGCTGATCGTGGAAGACGAGATCGAGCTCGCCGGTGGCGCCCGGAGCGATGGCGGTCGGCAGGTCCACGCGCACCACGGAGTGATCGCTCTCCGCGCCGCCGTCCGGGTGGACGAAGGTGAAGGTGGCCGCGGCCGAGCCGGCCCCCTGCTGCTCGGTCACGCTCTTCAGATCGATCGAGCCCCACTCCCCCTTCTTCGTCTCCACGCCGGAGCGAAAGGCGCCGTAGCGCGCCTTCTCCTTCATGAAGGTACTCCCCTCGCCTTCGAAGGCGTTAAGGTACAGGTGGAAGTAGAGGCTCTTGATCGGCCGGTCGCTGCGATTGAGCCAGCGAAGGTGCTCGCTCCCTTCCACCGTGTGCCCTACCGGGTCGAGCGTCGCCTTCAAGTCGTAGCTCGCGACCCGCTGCGAGAGCGGCTGCCCGTCGAGACCGAAGGACGCGCGCTCGCCTCCCCAGGCCGAGGGGGCGCTCGGCGTGTGCGGCGACGCGTCGTTCCAGCCGGCGACCTCGATCCCGTCGGGGGACGTTCCTTCGGACTTCATGTCGAGCGGCGCGGACGGCGCGCCATCGAGCGCGTGCGCGGTGGCGGCGACGAACACCAGGCTCACCAGCGCAGCGACCGGCTTCTTCATGCGCTCTGACTTAGCTTTTTTGCGCGATTTCCGCTACCGATGAGGTCCCCGTGTCCGCCACCTTCACGCTGTTTCGTCACGCCGATCTCTTCGCCCCGGAGCCGCGCGGGCTCTGCGATGTGCTGGTCGGGGGCGGGAAGGTGCTGGCGCTCGCTCCCGCGCTCGGCGAGGTGCACCTGGCCGACTGCGAGCACGTGGAGCTGGCCGGCGCGCGGGTCATCCCCGGGCTCATCGACTCGCACGTGCACCTCGCGGGTGGCGGTGGCGAATCGGGGCCGGCCTCGCGCGTGCCTCGCGTCGCCTTCACCGAGCTGACCCGCGGCGGCATCACCAGCTGCGTCGGCCTCCTCGGCACCGACGGCACCACCCGCACCGTCGCCGATCTCGTCTAGTCGGCCCTCGCCTTGCGCGAGGAGGGGCTGTCGGCCTGGTGCTGGACCGGCAGCTACCAGGTGCCGCCGATCACGCTGACTGGCTCGGTGCGCTCGGACATCGTCTTCGTCGACCCGATCCTCGGCGTCGGCGAGCTGGCCATCAGCGATCGCCGCTCCTCGCAGCCGACATTCGACGAGCTCGCGCGCGTCGCCAGCGATTGCTTCGTCGGCGGCATGATGAGCGGCAAGGCCGGCGTGCTCCACCTGCACCTCGGCGACGGGCCGCGCGGGCTGGATCTGGTGCGCCGCGTCCTGCACGAGACGGAGCTGCCGCCGCGCGTCTTCCAGCCGACCCACGTGAACCGCCAGCCGGCGCTCTTCGCCGAGGCGATCGAGCTAGCGCGGCTGGGATCGACGGTCGACGTCACCGCTTTCCCCGTCGACCCGGCCGACGAGACCGACCTGGCCATCAGCGCCGCCGAGGCGATCACCCGCTACCTGGCCAGCGGCGCGCCGGCCGACCGGATCACCTGCAGCTCCGACGGCGGCGGCTGCCTGCCGACGTTCAACGTCGACGGGCACATCGTCCACATGGACGTCGGCCGCCCGGACGCGCTCGCCGACACACTTCGTGAGCTTCTCGATTCGGGACACCCGCTCGAGGCCGTCCTCCCGGTTTTCACGCTGAACGTCGCCAAGCTCTTGCGCCTTGCACACAAAGGACGACTCGCGGTCGGCGCCGACGCGGACCTCGTCGTGCTTGACGAAGCGCACGGCATACGCGAGGTGATGGCCCGCGGACGCTTCGTCGTTCGTGCGGGCGAGCCCGTCGTCCGCGGAACCTTCGAGCGAAAATGAGCCCGGCCAAAGTCGAAAGCGCCCAGACGCGCGGATACATCGTCCCCATCGGTGGAGCAGAGGACAAGGAGGAGGGCGCGAGCATCCTCCGCAAGTTCCTCGAGGTCTCCGGCGGCGACTCCGCGCGCATCGTCATCATCCCCACCGCCTCGAACCTCGCCGACACCGGGCGTCGCTACGAGAAGCTGTTCCGCCAGCTCGGCGCCGACGAGGCCAAGTCGCTTCCGCTCGCCACGCGTGAGGACGCGGCCAAGCAGGAGTGGCTCGATTACATCGAGAAGGCGACCGGCGTGTTCATCACCGGCGGCAACCAGCTGCGCCTCTCGACCATCCTCGGCGGCACGGACGTCGCGCGGGCGATCCGCCGGGCGAACGCCCGTGGCGTGACCGTCGGCGGCACGAGCGCCGGCGCCGCCATCCTCAGCGAGCACATGATCGCCTTCGGCGCCGAGGGGCACACCCCCAAGGCCGGCGCGGCGACGCTGGTGCCCGGCTTCGGGCTCACCAACCGCATCATGATCGACCAGCACTTCCGCCAGCGCGACCGGCTCGGCCGCCTGCTCACGGCGCTGGCGTACAACCCCTTCGCCGTCGGCGTGGGGCTGGACGAGGACACCGCCGCCTTCCTCGACTCCACCAAGACGATCACCGTGGTCGGCAACGGCGCGATCACCATCGTCGACGTCTCCGAGCTGACCCACTCCTCCATCGCCGAGGTGAAGGAGGGGCAGGCGGTCAGCCTCACCAATGTGCGACTCCACGTCCTCACCGAGGGGGGGACGTTCGACCTCGAGACGCGAAAAGCGCAGGCTCCCAAGCGTTGAGGCGCTGAACGGCTGAACCGGATACGTCCGGGGGGCGGCGACTGATACGTTCGACGGCAGATGGATCTGCTCGAACGCCGCGTCTACCGCGGCCCCAGTCTGTACGCGCATTTTCCCGTCATGCACCTGACCCTCGATCTGGGTCCGCTGGAGGCCTGGCCGAGCGCCAAGATCCCCGGATTCAACGAGGGGCTGCTGGCCGCCATCCCCAGCTTGCAGAGCCACACCTGCTCGTTCGCGACCGAGGGTGGCTTCGTCCGGCGGTTGACCGAGGACGGCGGCACCTGGCTGGGGCACGTCCTCGAGCACGTGGCCATCGAGCTGCAGCAGCTCACCGGCGCCAACGTGGTCTTCGGCAAGACGCGGAGCGAGGGCACCCCCGGGCGCTACCACGTGGTCTACGAGTACGAGGAGGAGCAGGTCGGTGAAGCCGCCGGCGATCTCGCGCTCAAGCTGCTGCACCACCTGCTGCCCGCGAACCTGCGGCCGGCCAAGAGCGCGGACGACGACGACGCTGCGGGAGAGCCTCCGTTCGACTTCAGCAACGAGCTGGAGGAGCTGATCGCCTTCGCCCAGCGTCGCCAGCTCGGGCCGTCGACCGGCTCGCTGGTGCGGGCCGCCGAGGCGCGCGACATCCCCTGGATGCGGCTGAACGATCAGAGCCTGATCCAGTTCGGCCACGGGAAGTACCAGAAGCGCATCCAGGCCACCGTCACCAGCGAGACGCGGCACATCGCCGTGTCGATCGCCTCCGACAAGGAGGAGACGAACAAGATCCTCGGCGACATCGGCCTGCCCGTCCCGCAGCAGCGGGTGGTGCGCACCGCCGATGGTGCCGTCGCGGCCGCGCGTCGCCTCGGCTACCCGGTGGTGGTCAAGCCGCTCGACGCCAACCACGGGCGCGGCGTCTCGCTCGATCTGAAGGACGAAGCCGACGTCCGCAAGGCCTTCGTCGGCGCGCGCGAGCACGCCCGCAGCATCGTGGTGGAGAACTTCCTCGACGGCTTCGACCACCGCATGCTCGTCGTCGGCGGCGAGCTGGTGGCGGTCGCCAAGCGCGTCCCCGGTCACGTCGTCGGCGACGGCAAGCACACCATCGCCGAGCTGGTGGAGCTGGTGAACGCCGATCCGCGGCGCGGCATCGGGCACGAGAAGGTGCTCACCCGCATCGAGCTGGACGCGCAGGCGCAGCGCTTGATGGAAGCGAAGAAGGTCGACGCCAGCACCGTGCTTCCGGACGGCGAGGTCTTCTTCCTGCGCGGCACCGGCAACCTGTCGACCGGCGGCACGGCGATCGATCTGACCGACGTGGTCCACCCGGACAACCGCGAGATGGCGGTGCGCGCCGCCGGAGCCATCGGGCTCGACGTCTGCGGCGTCGACATGATCAGCAGCGACATCACCAAGAGCTACCGCGAGGTCGGCGGCGGCATCTGCGAGGTCAACGCGGCGCCCGGCTTCCGCATGCACGTGGCGCCCACCGACGGGACGCCGCGGGACGTCGCCGGCCCGGTCATCGACATGCTCTTCCCCAAGGGGACGCCGTCGCAGATCCCCATCGCGGCGGTCACCGGCACCAACGGCAAGACGACCACCGCGCGCATGCTGGCGCACATCCAGAAGATGAACGGGCACATCGTCGGCCTGACCACGACCGACGGCGTGTACATCGACGGGCAGCGCACGGTCACCGGCGACATGACCGGTCCACGCTCGGCGCAGATGGTGCTGCGCGATCCGCAGGTGGACATGGCGGTGATGGAGACGGCGCGCGGCGGCCTGGTGCGCGCGGGGCTCGGCTACCGCTCGTGCAACGTCGGCGCGGTGCTCAACGTCAGCGCCGATCACCTCGGGCTCAAGGGCGTCGACACGCTGGAAGATCTCGCCGAGGTGAAGCGCATCGTCGTCGAGGTGGCTCGCGATTGCGCCGTGCTCAACGCCGATGATCTGCTCTGCTTGAAGATGGCCGATCACACCAAGGCGACGCGCATCGCCTACGTGACGATGAACTCGAAGCACGAGCTGGTGAAGAAGCACCTGCGCGCCGGCGGACTGGCGGCGGTGCTCGAGGACGGGATCAACGGGCAGATGATCACCCTCTACGACAAGGGGACACACCTGCCCTTGCTGTGGACCCATCTCATCCCCGCGACCATCGAGGGCAAGGCGATGCACAACGTGCAGAACGCCATGTTCGCCGCGATGATGGCCTACGCGATGGGCGTGAAGGTGGAGAACATCCGCCAGGGGCTGCGCACCTTCGACACCTCCTACTTCCAGGTGCCGGGGCGCACCAACGTGTTCGACAAGCTGCCGTTCAAGGTGGTGCTCGACTACGGGCACAACCCGGCGGCGGTGCAGGCGATGACCGATCTGGCCGGGCGTCTCGAGTGCATCGGGCGGCGCGTCTGCGTGCTCTCGGCTCCGGGCGACCGGCGCGACGAGGACATCCGGGCGATCGCGCGGATCGCCGCCAGCGGGTTCGACCACCTGATCCTGCGGCGGGACGACGACCTGCGCGGGCGCGGCCCCGACGAGGTGCCGAAGATGATGGAGGCGGAGCTCATCGCCGCCGGCTTCCCCAAGGAGAAGATCCAGGTGATCCCCGACGAGCAGGCGGCCATCGAGGCGGCGCTGCGCATGGGGCACCGCGGGGACCTGATGCTGATCTTCGCCGACAAGATCTCCCGCAGCTGGAAGCAGGTCATCTACTTCAAGCCGGAGATCGACGGCGAGGTCATCCCCGGGTCGAGCATCCTCTCGCGCCCGTCGACCACCAACCTGAGCGCGCTCGCCGGGCCCAGCTCGAGCAGCAACCTGGCTGCCGCCGCCGCGGCTTCGAGGAGCAACACCAACGGCACCGGCGCCCCGAGCTCACCGTCCACCGAGTCCATGATCGAGGGGGCCGCCGTCATCGAAGATTCGCGCGGCGTGCGCCTCGCGCGAGAAAACGACGATTGAGCAACGTGACCGTGGATGACGTTCGGCGCCTGACCGGCCCGAACGTCGTGGCGCCGCAGCCGCTGGTCGTCGTCGACCTGGCGCTCGGCAGCGGAGGCAACGAGACGGCGGTGGACGACGCGACGGTGGAGCGGCTGCAAGCGCTCTACCTCGGCGAGCTGGCGCGCGTGCGGGCGGCGCTCGGGCTCGGAGAGGTCGGCGCGACGGTGATCCGGCGTTCGCGTAACATTGTTACGTTCGGCTACTTCGCGCCTCCCGACATCATGCTGGCCTGCGCGGAGGCGAGCGAATGGGCGGCCAACAGCGCGGTGGGCATCGCCAGCGGGCTCCCGCCGATGGACCTCGAGACCGCGCGGGTGCTGCTCGCGCCGATGCTGGAGCAGGCGAAGAACCCGGCGATGGTCGCGCTGATCGAGGAAGCGCGGAGGCGTCAGCTGCCGTTCTTGTGGGACGACGAGGACGTCACCGTCGGGGAAGGGCGCGGCTCGATCACCTATGCTCACGGGGCGATCCCGCCGATGGCCGAGGTGCCCTGGGCGGAGCTGCGTCGCATCCCGGTGGCGCTGGTGACCGGCACCAACGGCAAGACGACGAGCACGCGGCTGCTGGCGCACGTGGCACGGACGGCGCTGGCGGCCGACGGACGGGTCGTCGGTGTGTCCTCCAGCGACGGCGTCATCCTCGGCGCCGAGACGGCGGAGAAGGGCGACTGGACCGGCCCCGCGGCTGCGCGCCGGGTGCTGCGCCACCGGGAGACCGATCTCGCCGTACTCGAGACCGCCCGCGGCGGGATCCTGCGGCGCGGCCTGGCCGTGCCGGACGCCGACGTCGCGCTGCTCACCAACGTGAGCGCCGACCATCTTGGCGGCTACGGGGTCGACGACGTCGAGGCGATGGCCGAGGTGAAGGCCGTCGTCGCCCGCGCCGCTCGTGGGAGCGGCACGGTGGTGCTCAACGCGCGCGATCGCCAGCTGGTGCGACTCGCCGAGAGCGGCACGCTGGCGGCGGAGGTCACCTTCTTCGCCGACCTCGACGCCGGCGACGAGGCCGCCAGCGCGCTGCTCACCGCGCACCGAGCGGCGGGGCTGCCGGTGGTGTTCACTCGTGACGGTGTGCTCGTCGCCGCGCGTGGCGACGCCGAGGCGCTCTTCGGCCGCGTGGAAGACGTGCCCATCACCTTCTCCGGCGCCGCCCGCTACAACGTGGAGAACGCGCTCGGCGTCATCGGCGCGGCGCGCGGGCTCGGTCTCCCGGACGAGGCCATCGCCCGCGCCCTGGTGAGCTTCGGCAGCGAGGACAACCCGCGCCGCGGGCAGCTGGTGGAGAAGAACGGGGTCCGCGTGTTCCTCGACTTCGGGCACAACCCGCGGGCGGTACGCGCCGCCATGTCGACGGTAACAGCGTTACGCTCGGGCCGGCTCACGGTCATCATGGCGGCGCCGGGCGACCGCAGCGACGCGGACATCGCCGACGTGGCCTCCGAGGTCTTCGCTGCGAAGCCGGACCGCATCTTCGTCCGCGACCTCCCGCACTACCTGCGCGGGCGCGCCCCCGGCGAGGTGCCGGAGATCTTCGCCCGCACGTTCCACGATCTCGGATTTGCCGACGACGCCTTCGCGCGCGTCACCTCCGAGGTCGACGGCCTGGAGCGCGCCTTCTCCGACGCCCGGCCGGGAGACGTGGTGGTCGTCCTCGTGCACCTCGATCGCGACGAGGTCAGCGCGTTCCTGGCGCGGTGAGCTCCGCGCGGTGCTCCCGCGCAAAGGCGGCGAGCGAGCGCGGCGCGTGCCCGGTCACTTCGAGGACGGCAGGGCTGACGCGATCCTCGCTGCCGCCGCGGATCTCCTCGTCGAAGTGCACGAGGAAGGCGGCGTAGCTCTCCGGCATGCCGCCGGCGATCAGGCGCGCGCGAGCCTCGTCATCGCTCACCCGGCGGTGGCGGAGGGTGCGCCCG
>JAMFST010001265.1 GCA_026225435.1 Labilithrix luteola | reverse complement strand
GGCGGCCTCTGGGACTCCGTATTTCACCGAGAACCCCGGAGATTCCTTCATGGCCTGGGACGCGTCGGTCACCGTCGATTACATGCCGAGCCAGTTCGTCACGTTCCGCTGGGAAGGCAATCACCGCCAGTCGAGCGTCGGCTACTTTGCTGGCCCCGGCGGCATGACGCCCGAGGGCGGCAACCAGGGGCCCGCCGGTAGCGAAGTGCAGGGCTTCACCCCCGACCTGAAGAAGTACGAAAACCGGATGCAGTTCGTCCTGATGACGCGCTTGTGATCACGAGCACGACCATGAAAAACCTGATCTTCGCCGCCGTCGGCCTCTTCACCTGCCTGTCCATCGCCGCCTCCAGCGGTTGCAACGTCGGCCCCAAGGAGGGGGACTCGTGCAACGGCCTCATCGAGGAGGACGAGTGCATCGAGAACACCACCTGCCAGACCATCGGCTCGTGCTCGTCGACCTACTGCTGCCCGGCGGATCCGTCGACCAGCACCGACCCGCACTGCAACGGCGCGCTCTGCCCGCCGGTGGCGGTCGACGCTGGCGACGACGACGGGGGCACCGACTGATCCGGTGCGCCTCGCCACTCTCCTCGGTCCGGACCTCCGCGTGCTCATCGCGGAGGCACCGGAGCAGCTCAGGGAGCTGCTGGAAGACGTCGATCCCGAGGACGTGGCGGACGCCGTCCATGATCTCGAGCCGGCGGAGATCGCCTCCGTCCTCCGCGTCATCCCCGCGCGCGAGGGGGCGGCGATCTTCGAGCGGCGTGACGATCACGAGCAGCTGACGATCGCCTCGCGTCTGCCGCTCGACAAGCTGGTGCACCTCGCCAGCAGCATGAGCGCCGGGCGACGCTCGCACTTGCTCCGCATCCTCCCGGAAGAGCGGACTCGCTCTCTCCTCGAGAGGCTGGAGGAGCAGGCGCCAGAGGTCGCCGCCGAGGTCCGCACCCTCGGGCAGTGGAAGGTGGGGACCGCCGGCTACCTGATGTCCACCAGCTTCACCACGCTCCGCGAGCACTGCACCGTGGCGCAGGCGCTCGCCGCCGTCCGCGCGCACGACGACCGGACGCACGAGCCGGTGGACGATGTCTACGTCCTCGACGCCGGCGCGCGCCTCGTCGGCAAGGTCACCCTCCGCGAGCTGGTCTTCGCCGAGCCGACCCGCGCCCTCGCCGAGATCTACCGCCGCCAGGTGGTGAGCGTCGCACCGGACGACGACCAGGCCGAGATCGCCCGCCGCATGGCGCGCCACGCCCTGCACGTCATGCCGGTGGTCGACGAGGCGGGCACGCTCCTCGGCATGGTCTCCGTCGACGACGTCATCGGCGCGCTCACCCGCGAGACGACGCAGGAGGTGCAGCGCATCGGCGCCGTCGAGCCGCTCGACCTTCCGTACTTTCGTACCAGCTTCTTAACCTTCATCCGCAAGCGCGGCGTGTGGCTGGTGGTCCTCTTCCTCGAGGAGTTCTTCACCCAGACGGCGCTGCGCTACTACGACCCGGTCTTCGAGGCGATCAAGGGGGCGAGCTACTACGTGCCGCTGCTCATCTCGACGGGCGGCAACTCCGGCTCGCAGTCGTCCACCCTGGTCATCCGCGGCCTGGCCGTCGGCGACGTCCGCCCAGGCGACTGGTGGCGCATCTTGCGGCGCGAGGCGGGGATGGGCCTGGTGCTCGGCCTCGGGCTCGGCGTCATCGGCTTCCTCCGCGTGCTCATGTACCGCGATCAGCACCTCGACTTCGCCTTCACCATCGCGCTCACGCTGGTGGGCATCGTCATGACCGGCTGCACCGTCGGCTCGATGCTCCCGCTGGTGCTGCGCCGCTGCGGGATCGATCCGGCGACCAGCTCCACGCCCTTCATCGCCAGCCTGGTGGACGTGCTCGGCATCATCGTCTTCGTCCACGTCGCCAAG
>JAMFST010001264.1 GCA_026225435.1 Labilithrix luteola | reverse complement strand
GGCCATCGGCGACGCGGATCCGGCGACGCAGGCCCCGGCGCTCGCCGGCCCGTACGCCATCGCCGGCATCGACCGGAAGATCGGCGCGCTGTCGCTCGACGAGCAGAAGACGAAGAAGGAGCTGGCCACCGTCGAGCCGGTGCTCGAGGGGCTGCACGCCCGCTCGGTTTCCCGCGGTCGCGAGCTGTACAAGCTGACCCGCATGGGGATGCTGCCCATCGGCGGCGGCTTCGACGAGCTGGTGCGCCACGCGATGCACGTGGAGCGCGCCCGCCGCGCCGTCGAGATCGACCTCGAGGCCGAGCGCGAGATGCGCGAGCACGGCGTCGAGCTGACCCACTCGCTCGAGCGCCTCGCGCAGCAGAAGGTGCTGCTGGCGAGCCAGCGCGTGCAGGTCGACAACGACCACACCAACTCCGACGAGGAGAACCGACGCAGCGAGGCCTTCGCCCGCGCCTTCCAGTCGAAGCTGCGCGGCGGCGCGCCCGGAGCGCTGGGCGTGACGTCCGGTGGCGGTATGGGTGGAGGCAGCAGCGTGGTCGTCGCCAGCGGCGGCGGCGACCTCGGTGGCGGGTTCGCCAGCGACAGCCCCGGCAGCGGTAGCGGCGTCACGCTCAGCCAGCCCGACGCACCCAGCTCTCGCGCGCGCTTCGCCCAGGAGAAGGGGCGCCTGCTCTTCCCCGTCGGCGGTCGCGCCGATGTGCGCCCCGCGCGTCGCGAAGGGACCGACGGACCGGGTCTGGAGATCGTAGCTCCCGTCGGCACGCCGGTGCGCGCGGTCTTCGCCGGGCGCGTCGCCTTCGCCGACAAGTACGGCCCCTACGGCCGCCTCGTCATCCTCGATCACGGCGACCACTACTACACGGTGAGCGGCAACCTCGCGGCCATCGACGTCCGCGTCGGCGACCAGGTGGGCGCCGGCGATCGCCTGGGGACCGTCGGCACCGACGACTCCGGCGGAAAGAGCTCGCTCATGTACTTCGAGGTCCGCCGCGGCACCGAGACGATCACGCCGGGCCCCTGGCTCGGTTTGTGAGCGCTGCATCTTTCACCCAGGGCTGTAATCGCCCGTCGATGTAGGAGAAATCCCCTGGTGGTTTCCGGGGGATAGGTCACAAGTCGATGCATCGTGTCGAGACCCGGAACCGCCCGCGCCTTTGCCTTGCTGCTGCTCGCCACGTTCGCGGGAGCTTGCTCCTCCGCGGCCTCGGACGAGAACGCGACCGACTCGGCCGCGACGATCGGTGAATCGCTCATCCTGAACGAGGTCCTGGCCAACGAGCCGGGGAGCGACACCAACGCGGAGTTCATCGAGATCGTGAACAACGGCACGAGCAGCGTCACGCTCACCGGCTTCACCCTCTCCGATTCGGTCCAGGTTCGCCACACGTTCAGCGGCTCGCTCGCTGCCGGGCAGGCGATCGCCGTCTTCGGCGGCAGCTCGGCCATCCCCGCGGGCCTCACCGACGCGGTCGCCTCGACGACCGGCACGCTCAGCCTGGGCAACAGCGGTGACACCGTCACCCTCAAGGACGCAGCGGGCACCACGCTCGACACGCTCAAGTACACCAGCGCCTTGTCGGTCGACGGCGTGTCGGCCAACCGCGCCACCGACGGCTCGTCGACGGCCAGCTGGGTGCTGCACACCACGCTCTCGTCGCTCAAGGACTCCCCCGGCAAGCGGGTCGACGGCAGCGCCTTCACGGGCACCACCAGCACCGACGCGGGCACCGGCAAGGACGCGAGCGTCGACGCCGGCACGAAGGACAGCGGAAGCGGCAGCACCGACAGCGGCAGCCCGGCGACCGGCTCCTTCCGCATGCTCGCCGGCAACCTCTCCAGCGGCACCAAGCAGTCGTACGATCCGGGCGAGGGGCAGCGCATCCTCGAGGCGCTCAAGCCGGACATCGCCCTGCTGCAGGAGATGAACTACGGCGCGGACGACGACGCGGCCATCCGCGGCTTCGTCACCGCCACCTTCGGCGCCGACTTCAACTACGCCTGGGAAGGCACCGCCGGCGGGATCCAGATCCCCAACATCGTCGTCAGCCGCTTCCCCATCGTCAGCTCGGGCACGTGGACGGACGCGAGCGTGGCCAACCGCGGCTTCACCTACGCGCAGATCGACATTCCCGGCGATCACGACCTCTGGGCCGTGAGCGTGCACCTGCTCACCACCAGCGCGAGCAACCGCGCCACCGAGGCGGCGCAGCTCGTCGGCTACCTCCAGGCGAACGTCCCCGCGGGCGACTACATGTCCGTCGGCGGCGACTGGAACACCGGCAGCCGCACCGAGGCGGCGGTCACCGACTTCAGCAAGCTGATGGTCACCGCGGCGCCGTGGCCCGCCGACCAGTCGGGCAACACCGACACCAGCGAGAACCGCAACAACCCGCACGACTGGCTCATCGTCAGCCCCGCGCTCAACGCCTTCCAGGTGCCGACCGTGCAGGGGACGGTGACGCTCCCCAACGGTCTCGTCTTCGACTCACGCGTCTTCACGCCGCTGTCGTCGGCCGTCCCGGTGCTGGTGGGCGACAGCGATCCCGCGGACGGCATGCAGCACGAAGCCGTCGTGAAGGACTACGTCATCAAGTGAAGCGCTGAACCACGGCGAGGACTTCGTCGTCGGTGAGCAACGCCGACGACTCCTTCGCCACCTTGAGGATCTCGCTCACGAGCTGCTCCGACGGCTCGATGTTGCGCTGGCGGAGCCAGTAGCTGACGTTCGAGCCGCCGCTCATGAAGCCGATGCAGATCTCCTGCGAGCGGCCGAACATGCCCGCTGGAACACCGCTGTAGATGCGGTCGGCGAGCCACGCGTCCCCCTTGCTCATCGCCTTGATGATGGCCGCGGCGTGCACGCCGGTGGCGGTGCGGAAGGCGTCGCGCCCGACCAGCGGGTAGTTGATGGGCACGTCCCAGCCGACCGCCTCGGCGGTGGTGGTGCAGTACTCGAGCAGCTTGGTGAGATCCTGGTCCTCGAGCTGGCCGAGGAGCTTGAGGTTCAGGAGGATCAGCTCCATCTGCGCGTTGCCCACGCGCTCGCCGATGCCGAGGGCGGTCGCGTGGACGCGCGAGGCGCCGTGCTCCAGCGCCCAGAGCGCATTCTCGAGCGCGAGGCCGCGGTCGTTGTGGCCGTGCCAGTCGATGGCGATGTCCACGCCGGTGCCGGCGATGACGTTCCGCGTGAACTGGATCAGATTGTACACGCCGTCCGGCGTCGCGTGACCGACGGTGTCGGAGAGGCACAGGCGGGTAGCGCCGTGATCGATGGCGGCGCGGAAGAGGGTGCTCAGCACCTCGGGGCGCGAGCGGGTGGTGTCCTCGGTGACGTAGCAGACGGGGAGGCCCGCCTTCACCGCGACGTCGATCGCCTCGGCGCTGCGCCTGGCGATGAGATCCACGTCCCAGCTCTCGGCGTACTGGCGGATGGGGCTCGAGCCGATGAAGGCGTACACCTCGACCGGGATGCCGGCGCGCTGGGAGAGCTCGATCATCGGCGTGATGTCGCCGACCACCGTGCGACCGGCGCAGGCGATCTTGATCTTCATCTTCTGATCGGCCGCCTCGCGGCAGAGGCGCAGGCAGTCCTCGAAGGCGCGCGAGCTCGATCCCGGTAGCCCGACGTCGGCCACGTGGATGCCGAGGTCGTCCATCAGGTGAAGCATCTTCACCTTCGCCTCGATGGGCGGATCCTTCACCGACGGGTTCTGCAGACCGTCGCGCAGCGTCTCGTCGAAGAGGGTGAAGGGGTTCTGCAGGAGGCGCCCCCGGCGGTTCACCTCGTTCCAGTCGTAGATGTACTCCGTCTCTCGGCTGGCGTTGGAGGGGGTCGTCGGAGGCATGCACGGACTATAGCGCGCGGTCGTCACGGCGGGCAGTCGAGGGAGCGAGCGCTTTCGCCACCGCTCGTGCTGGCGCGCTCGCGCCGCAGTGTGTCGAGCCAGGCGCGCGCGGGGAGGAAGCCTTCGCTGTCGGCGACTGCGGGGAGGGCCGCGACGCCATCGGCTCGCGCGCCGCCAGCACCACGTACACCAGCGCCAGACGTGCGGCGTACGCGTAGGGGAAGCCGCGCCGCCTCATGGTCGATCGTGTTACACGATCTGGCATGCCTGTCGTCTGGTCGTTTCCCACGCAGATCGTCTTCGGCAACGGATCGCTCGGGCAGATCGCCGAGAGGGTCAAGACGGTGGTCGTCGGCGCCGCGCCGCGAGCGCTGGTCGTCTGCGACGCCGGGGTGGTCAAGGTGGGCATCGCCGAGCGTGTCCGCGACGCGCTGACCAAGGGCGGGATCGAGACGGCGGTGTTCTCCGGCGTCGATCCCAACCCGGTGGAGGAGAACATCACCGCCGGCGTCGAGGCGTACCGCGCCCACCGCGCCAACGTGATCGTCTCGGTCGGTGGCGGCTCGCCGCTCGACGCCGGCAAGCTGATCGCGCTCAAGACGACGCACGATCGCCCGCTCGTCGACTACGACGACGCCGCCGGTGGCGATCGCTTCATCGACGCCAACATCCCCCCGATGGTCACCGTGCCGACCACCGCCGGCACCGGCAGCGAGGTCGGTCGCTCCGGCGTCGTCACGCTCGAGGCCACCGGCCGCAAGACGGTCATCTTCAGCCCGCACCTCCTCGCGAAGATCGCGCTGCTCGACCCCGAGCTCACCGTGTCCATGCCGCCGCACATCACCGCGGCCACCGGCTTCGACGCGCTCACCCACGGTCTCGAGGCGTACTGCGCCAAGGGCGATCATCCGATGGCCGACGGAATCGCGCTCGGCTGTCTCGAGCTGGTGGCCAGGTCGCTGCTCCGCGCGGTGAAGGACGGCTCCGACCTCGACGCCCGCGGCGACATGATGAAGGCGGCGATGATGGGCGCGGTCGCCTTCCAGAAGGGGCTCGGCGCGACCCACTCGCTGGCGCACCCGCTCTCGAGCGAGAAGAACCTGCATCACGGCCTGGCCAATGCGCTCTGTCTGCCGGCGGTGGTCGACTTCAACGCGACCACCATCCCCGAGCGCATCGAGCGCGTGCGCGCCACGCTGGTACCGCAGGCCAAGACGCTGGCCGACGGCCTCCGCAGCCTGCGCGCGGAGCTCGGCCTGCCGAACGGCCTGTCCGCCGAAGGGGTGACCGAGGCGGACATCGGCAAGCTGTCGGACAAGGCGTTCGAGGACGCCTGCCACTCGCTCAACCCGCGGCCGACGTCGAAGGACGATCTCGCCGCGCTGTACCGCGCGTCGCTGTAGCAGCGGTGATGTTCCGGGAGCGGGCCACGCGGAAGATCGAGCGGGCGCGGTTCCTGGCGCAGGTGACGTGCGGGCTGTTCGCGAGCTTCGCCGTGACCATGGCGGTGGCGCTCGGCGAGGCGTGGTGCAGCGGGCGCCTCCAGGTCTCGGCCCCGGTGGGCGGCGCTCTCGGGGTGGTCGCCTTCGCCGGCTTCGTCACCTTCGTCGCGTGGTTGTTCGTCGGCTACCAAGCGCTCCCGTCGCTCGGTCGCGCAGGCTCGAGCGCGCGTCCGCTATCGCTGCCGAGGCTCCTCGTCCACTTCATCTTCCCCCTCGTCTTCGTCGGGCCCTATCACCTGGTGCGCGCGCTCGACCAGGCGGTCGATCCGAACGATCTCCCTCCGGCTCCGGTTCCTCCATCGCTGACCGCGGCGCACCCCTACCGCCCTTCGCCCGCGGAGACGACCTCGGCGGCGTGGCCCTCCGCACGCGTGAGCGCCTGGTGGACCTCCTGCTGCTTCACTTTCTTCGTCCTTCCGTTCCTCTGCCTCGCGGCTGCCTGGAACGAGAACGTCGAGGCCTACGGCATCCTCGTCGGCGAAGGGCCCGCGCACCCGGCGCACATGTTCCGTGCCTCGCTCGTCCTCTCGATCGCCTTCCTCGTGGCCACGGTCGGCTGCGTGCTCTTCGCCGCGATCGTCGTCGGGCAGATCCAGGCGCGCATGGGCGAGCGCCACGCGCGTCTCCAGGCGCTGGAAGATTGACGCCCCCTCCCCATGTTCGACCTCGCCCGCGTGCTCGCCCTGGCGTGGGCGCTCCTTCGCTCGCTGCAGGTGCCGTCGCGTTGGACGGCGCTCCTCGTCGTCGTCGCGGCCTATCCGCTGGCCTTGCAGATGGCCGGGGGGCTACACGCCGCCGAGACGGGGACGCTCGACCCCGCGTACGGCTTCCTCTTCCTCGCCATCGGGCCGTCGTTCCTCCCGCCAGGGGCGCCGTCCGCGGCCCTGAGCCGGTTCCCGCTCGCGCCCCTCGTGCTGAGCTGGCCGGCGCTCAGCGATCTGATCGTCGCGCTGGCGATGTGGATCGTGTCGCGCCGCCTCGCCGACCACGCGGCGGATCTGCCCATCGCGCGGCAAGCCGAGGCGCTTCGCTGGAGCCGGCTGTCGCTCGCCGTCGTGTTGCTCCAGGTTCTCGCCCTGCTCGCCGCCATCGCGCGGGTCGGCGCGTCGTCGCTCGGCTGATCGCGCGTCGAGCGCGCGGCGGCCCTTTCAATGATCCGGTGACATGTCGCAGCCGCCCTCGGCGGCGCGGATGGCGTCG
>JAMFST010000146.1 GCA_026225435.1 Labilithrix luteola | reverse complement strand
GTTCGGGCTGGAGGTGCCCGACGTGCTCGCCGCCGACGGATCGGGCGTCGCGCCGGTGCCGGTGCCGGCGACCGGACCGCTCGACCGGCTCATGACGAGGTAGCCGACGAAGGTGAAGAAGAAGATCGCGCCGAGGCCGCAGACGATCCCGAGGAGCACCAGGTTCGGCTTCTTCTTCGACGACTGCAGCGTGGTCGATTCGAGCGGATTGCCCGGCGGGGCGTAGCGGAAGACCTCCGCGCCCCCCTGCATGGCCATCGTCGGCGGACCCTGCACGGCCGCGTACTGCCCGCTGTTGCCCGCGCCGAGCCCGAAGGGATCGCTGGGGAACGGCTGGCCGGGCGGCATGGTCGGCCCGCCGGGACCGCCGTTCATTCCCGGATGCATCCCGGGCGGAGGGCCGTACTGGTTGCTCGGATACCCCGGCGGTGCGCCCGGCTGCCCGTGCTGGCCCTGCTGCTGCATCCACGGCGCGTTCGGAGGACCGGCCATCGTCGGCGGGTTCTGCGAGTCGACGAGACGCTGCGCCTCGAGACGAGGATCGCTGAGCCTCGGAGCCGGACCAGCCGGACCGACCTGCTGGCGCGGCTGCGCGAGACCCTGCGGCGGCTGCAGCTGCGGCTGCGAGAGCTGACGCGGCGGTGCCGGACGACCGGCGGCAGGGACCGGCGGCTCGTCGTAGCGCGCGGCGGTGACCAGCGTGGCGTCCTCGGGCTCGTCCTCGTAGCCCGGCGCGGCGTGCGGCAGGTCGCGTACTGGCTGCGACGGACGCGCGGGCGGAAGCGGCTGGCGGTTGTCGAGACGCGGCGCCGAGCCAGGAGCGGGGATACCGCCCGGCCCCAGCGCCGAGCCGATCGTCGGTACGCTCCCCGATGCACCCGGGTAGAGCGCGTTCGACAGGTGCGCGGGGGCCTGGATGGTCGGCCCGTCGTCGACCCCTTCCTGCGGATCGATCTGCACGCGCGCCTGGCGCGGCAAGCCACCCTGCAGCGGCGGGGCCACGCTCGGAGCCCGTGCGCTCGTGGGAGCGGGCGGGGCACCGGGACGGAACGAATCGCGCTCGCGGATCGGACGCGGAGGGATGCTCGACGGCCGCGGCACGCCACCAGCCACCGGCGCGCCGACCGTGGAAGCCAGCTGGTTGGCTGTCGGGTTCGCGCCCGGCCCGAGCGGCACCTGCTGCTTGCCGGTGTGCGTGGGGAGCGCGATGGGCACGTTCGCCGGTTGCCCGGCCGCCGGACGCGGAGCCGCGCGCGCGTTCTGTACGTCCGAGTTGAAGCTCTGGATCGAGGGCTCGGGGACCGCCGCCGCCTGCTTGGCGAGCATCCCCTCGAGGTTGATCGTCTGGGTGACGTCGGCCGCCCAGCGCAGGTGCGCCTCGCGCTTCTGGATGCGGTCCTGGAAGATCACCTGCACGTAGGCGGCGACCTCGTCGGAGGCGATGAACAGACCGCGGCGCATCAGCAGCGACTGCAGCGCGCGGGACAGCTCGCGCGCCGTGCGGAAGCGCTCGCCGCGGTTCTTCGCCAGCGCCTTCATCACGATCTTCTCGAGATCGATCGGGTAGCCGCGGATGAGCGTCGACGGCCGCGGCACGTTGCACTCCTGCACCTTGGCGAGCGTGTCGAGATCGCTGTCCATCCGGAACAGGCGCTGGCCCGTCGTCAGCTCCCACAAGACGACGCCGAGCGCGAAGAGGTCGGTACGACGATCGATGCCCTCGCCGTGCACCTGCTCCGGCGACATGTACGCGAGCTTGCCCTTGAGCGTGCCCGCGCGCGTGTGGCTCATGCGCGAGCTGAACTTCGCGATGCCGAAGTCGACGACCTTGGTGACGCCGTCGTAGGTGACGAAGAGGTTGTGCGGCGTCACGTCGCGATGCACGAGGCCGAGCTTCTCGCCGTTCTTGCCGGTCAGCTCGTGCGCCGAGTGGAGCCCTTCG
>JAMFST010001263.1 GCA_026225435.1 Labilithrix luteola | reverse complement strand
GGTCGCCGCGGCGCGCAAGGGTTTCGGAGGGGGATCCATCGTGCTCGAACGCAACCTCGCCAGCGTGCTGGTGCTCAACGGGAGCGAGAAGGAAGCGCGGGCGCTCATCGACAACTGGCGAACGGACCAATCGCCGCTCGCCCGCGAGAGCACGAAGCTGCTCGAAGGCGATCTGCTGCTCCACGCGGGCAAGACGAACGACGCGATCACCAGCTACCGCGAGGCGCTCGCGTCCCGCGACGATTGGACCGGGCACGCGCGCCTGGGCCTCGCGCTCCTCGGTGCGAGTCAGTGGCAGGCAGCGGAGTCCGAGCTCGCGCTGTGCATCGAGCGCCGAGGCGAAGCGGTGGTGACGGAGACGCCCAGCCTGCAACTGCTGCCGCCCATCGAGGAGGGGCTGGAGACCGCCCGGCTCAAGCTCGCAGCAAAGACCACCCCTTGATGCGGGCATTTCGTGGTCTTTCGCGCATCTGCGTCGATTTCCGAGAAAAAGTGCGCACAGACCGCCGAGCTCGAAGCCCTCCTGGAAGACGCATCCCCACCAGGAGCAGACCTCATGGCTTTTCGTACGGTTCTTGTATCTCGACGTTCCCTCGTGGCTTCGATTCTCGTCGGCGGCGGCGCGCTGAGCGCTTCGTTCGCGCTGCCGGGCTGCGGGTCATCTTCGACCGATACCGCCGAGGATGCCGGTCCCGGCACCTCCACCACGGACGCCGGCGCGACGTCGGACAGCGGGGCCACCGCAGACAGCGGTTCGACCAGCGACAGCGGTTCCGGAGATGGCGGCTCGACCAGCGACAGCGGAACCTGCGCGGCTCCCGTCGTCGCGGCGAAGTCGACTTGCACGCCGAGCAAGGTGCAGCTCGGTGTTCCCGTCAGCCTGCCCTATTCGTCGTCCGTTTCGATCGGCGGGCTCGTCGCGGCCGATCTGAACAACGATGGCAAGACCGACATCGTCCTGAACGAGAACGACTCGTCGGTCGGTGGCATCGACGTCTACCTCAGCAAGGGCGACGGCACCTTCGTCACGCCATCCGTCCACTACAACGCGGACATCCTCGGACCGGGCATCACCTCCGGCGATTTCGACGGTGACTGCAATCTCGACATCTTCGGCGGCGGCGCCAGCGGGCCGGGAAATCCTAGCAAT
Organism: Labilithrix luteola; assembly: GCA_026225435.1. Taxonomy (GTDB): domain Bacteria; phylum Myxococcota_A; class Polyangia; order Polyangiales; family Polyangiaceae; genus JAMFST01. Next base: position 2,495 of record JAMFST010001263.1, on the reverse strand, counting down.
CCTTTTGAAATCTTCAGCGGCAAGGGCGACGGTACCTTCCACCCGGTCACGCAGGTCGCGGGCATCGGATCGAGCTACCTCACGATGATCGGCGCGGACCTCAACCGCGACGGAAAGCTCGACGTCGTCGGCAACGACAACTCGGACGGAACTGATCCGTTCGGCGCGCGCGTCTCGCTCAACAAGGGCGGCGACGCGTTCGCCGGGCTGACCTACCCGACCACCGACGTCGGCAGCCCCGGCTCGATCGCGGTCGGCGATCTCACCGGCGACGGCGCGCTGGACATCGCGTTCGTTTCGGTCGACGGCGCCTGCGTCATCGCCAACAGCGGGAGCGGCTCCTTCGGCGCCCAGACCTGCACCGCCATGACGACCAGCGGCGATCCGAACAAGATCGCGCTCGCGGACTTCAACGGCGACGGGAAGCTCGACATCGTCGGCGAGACGACGAACCCGAACACGCTGCTCCCGGTGCTAAATGTGTTTTTGAACAAGGGCACCGGAACCTTCAACGACCGCGTCGAGTACCCGATGACCGGTTCGCGCGCGCTCACCGCCGTCGACATCAACAACGACGGCAAGATCGACATCGAGACGTTCGACGCGACGTCGATTCAAGTCCTCCTGAACAACGGCGACGGAACGTTCCCGGCGACGCCGATCTCGTATCCGGCGGGCGGCACGTCCGCCGAAGCCGACGAACCGATGGTGCCCGGCGATTTCCGCGGCAACGGCCTCACCGGATTCGCGGTGAACAACCGCGCCAACAGCACGGTCGACGTCGTCATCGCGACCTGCTCTCCCTGAGGCGGGGTATCGATCGAGGGGTGACCCCGTTCCGCAAGATCCGGGTCGCCAACCGCGGCGAGATCGCCCGGCGTGTCTTCCGCACCGCGCGTGGCGGTGGGCTACCGGACAGTCGCTGTCTTCTCCACCGCCGACGCCGGCGCGCAGCACGTACGCGAGGCCGAGCAGGCGGTGGAGATCGGCGAGGCGCTCGCCGCGCACAGCTACCTGAACCAGCGCCGAGTACGCGTAGGCGTGCGCGTGCGTGCGTGACCCGCCCCCCCTTCGACGGACCGGTGGTGCCCGAGGTGAGGTGTAGAGGATGCCCATCAGGTCCCACGGCGCCGTGCCTCTTCGTAAAGTTGAGCACAGCTCAAGCTTCGCGCGGGGTCGCGGACGAGCATCGAATCGGGGGCTGCGGACAGCCGCTGGCGAACGACTGCGGCGAGGGTGCGCTCGGGCAACGGCGGCAAAGAAATGGGCATTTCGACTCCTCCGACGCCGGCGAGCGTACCCCCGCTGTCGGCTGGGCGAACGACCGTTCGTGACGACGCGGCGCATCAGCCCCCCTCGGAGAGCCCCGGTCTCGACCGCGCCCGGCCAGTGACTTTCCCGGGCGGAGACGCGATGCTCGCCGCGCCTCGATCGACGGACACGTCCCGGGGTAACACCCAAGGAGAACGACGAGTGGACAGAGCGAACAAGCAGGGCGCAGGCATCTCGGTGATGGTCTCGATCGCGGCAGCGGGCGTCTTCGCGCTCACGGGCTGCAGCAAGTCCGAGGAGGCCCCCGACGCAGGTGCAGCCGCGGTCGCCGCGACGGCGCCGGCGGCCACCGACACGACCACGGCCGCCGCGACGGCAGCCCCCGCCGCGGACACGTCTGCCGCCATGGCCGCGGCTCCGGCCGCCGCCGAGGAGGCGCCGCCGGACATGACGGCCACCGCCGCGCCGCCGCCGCCCCAGGTGGAGAACCCCGGTCCGCCCCCGGCGACCGGTGACACCTGGGCGACCGGGTCGTGGAAGTGGACGGGCGGCAAGTACGCCTGGGAGAAGGGTCACTGGGAGACCCGCCACGAGAACGCCGTCTTCCAGCAGGCTCGCTGGATCCAGAACGGCGCCAAGTGGGAGCATCACCCGGCGCGCTGGGTCCCGACGGTCGTCGTCCGTCCGGGCGCCATCCCCGCGCCGCCGGCGATGGTTCGTCCGGGCGAGCCGGTCCGCCCCGGTGAGCCGGTTCGTCCGGAGCCGCCGCGGCCGCCCGAGCACCGCTGAGCAGCGGATTCACGGCGCGCTCCTCGCTCGATGTTCGAGCGCAGGGGCGCGCCGTTCTTCTTTTTGTCGCGCCGGCTACGTTGAGGAGGTCATGGCCGATCGGTTGGTCCAGCGGAGCAAGCTGCTCTCGCTCGTGTTGCGGCACGAGCCCGGGCGCGCGGGGGTCACCCTCGACGACGCCGGCTGGGTCGAGGTCGACGCGTTGCTCGCCGGGCTCGAGGCGCGCGGCGATCGACTGAGTCGCCAGGAGCTCGAGGAGATCGTCGCCACCAGCGACAAGAAGCGCTTCGCGCTGAGCGAGGACGGCCGCCGCATCCGCGCGAGCCAGGGGCACTCGGTGGAGGTGGAGCTCGGCTACGAACCGCTGTCGCCCCCCGATGTGCTCTTCCACGGCACGGTCGCGCGCTTCCTCCCCGCCATCCGCGCGCAGGGCC
>JAMFST010001262.1 GCA_026225435.1 Labilithrix luteola | reverse complement strand
CGTCGTCGGTGTCGTCGCCGCCGAGCAGATCCGGCTCGCCGCTGCCGGTGCTCCCGCAGGCCGCTGCGCAGGAAAGAAGGGAGAAGAAGAAGAGTCGCGTAGGTCGCATCGCCCGACGCGAGCACCGGCAAGCGCATCCGCTTCCGCGCCGGCGCGCCTCTGCGCTGCGTGGCGCTGCGCCATCGCCGAAGGTCGCCGTCAGCTCGATCGCGCTCGAGACGCACGGAGTCAGTACCCCGGCAGCTTCAGGTTGCTGATGTAGAAGCCGTACTTGCCGCCGGTGTACTTGGTCTCCCAGCGCGCCGCCCAGTCGGGGAAGGTCTGCAGCGTGCTGCCGGTGTCCCAGCCCTGGTTGTTGATGTTGTACAGCACCCCCTTCAGCTTGATGGCGACGGTCGCGTGCGCTTCGACGTCGGAGTTGCTGACGAGGAGCGCCATCTGCCCGTCCTCGAGCGAATCGAGCGCGCTCGAGACAGCGGTGGAGGTGAGCGGGTAGGTCCAGGGCATCACCTCGGCGCCGCCCGCGGAGAGCGTCGCGGAGAGATCGCGCACGGCGTTGCCGGCGTCGGGGACATCGAAGTACGGCAAGCCGCACACCAGCCCACCGCGCCCGAGCGACATCATCGTGGAGACCGCTGCGTTGCCGCAGTAACCGGCCTTCACGCCGCCGGCGACGGTGACGCCTGCCTTCTGCGCGTGGGTAGGGACGCCGATGCGGTCGGAGATGTCGCGGATCAGCTTCTGCTGGGTGTCGACGTCGAGCGCTGCGCCTCCTTCGGTCAGCTGATCGAGATCGCTGGCGTAGGCAGCCCAGTAGTCCGCCCCCTGTGACGAGGCGAAGTCGATGGGGACGTCGACCACGGGCGAGGTGGCGACCCGCCCTTCGACGGCGAACGCCTCGGTGAGATCGGCGTTGGCGTCGAGCAGCTCGCTGGCGTCGGCGGCGTCAGCCCAGACCCCGGCGGCGCCGGCGGTCGCGAGCTGGACGACGATCGCCGCGGCCGTCGTCCCGACCAGACCGCAGAGGTACTTGGCCTTGCCGGGCGTGTCCTGCGCTTCGTAGTACGCGTACTGCCCGACGAGGAAGTTGTGGATCTCGGGGAGCGCGTGGGACACCAGGCCGATCGCACCTTGCAGCTTCTTCTCGCCGGCCGCGACGTAGTCCTGGAACGCCTGGTCCGACCCATAAAAGTACAGGTAGAAGAGCTTCTCGCTGGCCGACAGGCCGCTGGCGACGAGGTGAGCGACGCCGGTGACCTGGCCGGCGATGCCGTTCCAGAAACCTTCGCCGAGCCCACTGATGCACGCCACGCCGGTGGAGAAGACGAGCGCGGGCACCGACGTGAGCAGCGGCGACTGCGCTCGCTCGACGAGCTTGCTCTTGGCGGTCTGATCGCCGCACTGGGTCGAATCGAGAGCGAGCGTGGTCGAATCCATCCACCCCGAGGTGCCGCTCCCGTCGGTGAAGGTCACGTGGCTGTAAGGCGTGTCGGCAGTCCGCGTGACGATGACGCTGCGCAGGAGCCTGGTGCCGGGAGCCACCGACGCTTGCTGGCTGGTCGCGGTCGAGTCGCTGAAAAGCGGGACCGCGACGCTACCCGTGACGTCGACGACGGTGTACGGGTTGGCGGCGTCGCAGGCGGTGCTCGGGTCGAGGAGACTGACGCTCCCGCCGGCGATGGTCGCGGACGACGCCACCAGGGCACCGGTCTTCGCGCCGACGAGACCTCCTGAGCCGCCGACCAGCGTGCCACCGTCCGTCTCCGTGAGATCGCGCGGGGCAAGTTGCGTCGCGGGTCCGAGCTCCAGCGCCGCGGCGGTGGACGACGTCGCCGCGCCGAGCTGCAAGGGGAAGGTGCTGGTCGCGCCGCTCACTTCGTCGTGCAGCGTGAGGGTGGCGCCCTGGGCGTCCACGCTGAAGGTGCCGTTCTCGAGGCAGGCTGGCGCGCTCGCATCGACGCACGGGATCCGCCACATCGCGTAATGAGTCGTGTCATAGAAGAGGATCTGCTGCGCCAGCGCGCCCTCCGCGCCGCGGTAGAAGCCGGCGAGAGTGGCGGGCGCACGGGAGCGGGGTCCGCCGCTGCTCGAGCACCCGCTAGCTGCGGCAACGATGGCGACGAGGAGCGACACGATCACGGCGCGGAAGGACGCGCGGACAGGGGAGGGAAGCGCAAGAGAGGCGGGGCGTGCCATCGTTTGCGCACGCTGTGAGCAACAAGCAAACCATGGCGCGATCTCAGGCAAATCTCCGTAGCGGGCGCACGCGGCTGTGCACGCCCGCGCACGGCAGTGTGCACGCTTCGTACACCGCGTGAGTCAGCGGTGTCGCCGTCAGGAGCCTGTCAGGGCGTGGTACGGAACCGCTCAAGTGTCGCCCGCAGCTCGCCCGATTTCATCGCGTCGAGATCGGTCATCACAGGTGTGGCGCACGATCGCCGAGGCGATGTCGTCGTGCACGCGGCGCGCCGTCGAGCGGAACGTGACCGTCGAGCGGCCCAGCGACTCGACCCGCGGATCGATGTCCATCGCGTCGCCGAAGCGCAGCGGCGTGGTGAAATCGGCGTCGCAGTGGACGACGGGGAAGCCGATGCGCCTCTTGATCAAGCCGACGTAACCGCCGGGATAGGGCTTTGCACGAGAAAGAAGGCGCCCGACTCCCTAAAATGTTTCCCAAGGGGAAACGTTCCGGCGCCTCCGAAGTGCTGGCCGGACAGAGTGCACGAGGTAGAGGACGTCTCGCGAGCGGGACGGCGAGGG
>JAMFST010001261.1 GCA_026225435.1 Labilithrix luteola | reverse complement strand
TCACCTTCGAGACCTTCTCGAGGTATGTGATCAGCGCGTCCTGCACCTTCGGGTCGCGCGCCGCCGGGTGGGTCTCGCGCTCCTTCTGGTGGTAGAAATACTTCGCGCTCACCTTGGCGGCGGGGTCGTCGCTCACCGCGAGCCACGCCTGGGTGACGGCGCCAGCGGCGAGGTCGTCGGGGGCGCCGCGGCCCCCCATCTTCGTCGCCACCCAGCCCGGCTCCACTGCCGTCGAGAGCACGTCCGGCCAAAGCGCAGCCACCGCGTAAGCGAGCACCACGTCGAACAGCTTGGTGTCGGAGTACGCCTGGCTGCCTGCCCAGCGACGCTCGGTCCACTGCGCGTCGCGTAGGTCCGGGCTCCCCCCCTTGTGCATCCCCGAGCTCAGGTACACGAGGCGCTTCGGCCGCTTCATCAGCGCGGTGAGCACGTACGGAGCCACCACGTTGATGGCGAACTGGCGCTCGAGACCGTCGACCGTCTCGACCCGCCTGGGCTCCTCGTAGCCGATGCCGACGTTGTGGATGACCGCGTCGTACGCGCCGGTGGCGTTGGCCTGCTCCGCCAGGCTGCGCATCGCCGCGAGCGTCGAGACGTCGGCGACGAGCACGTGCTCCGCTGCGGGCACGCGCTTCTTCGCCGCGGCGCCGCGCTCCTCGCTGCGCGCGTGCAGGGTCACCTGGTGCCCCTGCTTCGCCAGCAGCTCCGCCGACATCACCCCGAGCCCATCCGCCGAACCGGTAACGAGAACGCGCGCCATCAAGAAAGCTTAGCGCGTGGAGGCCTTCTCCAGCGCCTCGACGATCGCCGACGGCTCGAGCCGCTTCATCCAGTTCGCGTCGACGTGGGACAGGAGGACCGTGCCGTCGCGGTCGAGCACGAACGTCCCCGGCATCGGCAGCTCCCACGACTCGTCGCCGTTGAACTTGGGTGTCGGGTTGCCGAACATCGTCTGCAGCTTCTGCGTCGCCTCGCTCAGGTGAAAGACGAGGCCATAGCTGCGCGCGACCGCGTTGCCCACGTCGCTGAGGACGGGGAACGTCAGGTCCTTCTGCTTCACGTCGCTCGCCACGAAGTCGGGCAGCTGCGGGGAGATGGCGACGAGCTGCGCGCCGAGTTCACGGAGGCGCGGGAGCACCTGCTGGTACGCGCGCAGCTGCAGATCGCAGAAGGGGCACCACCCGCCGCGGTAGAAGCTGACGACGACCGGGCCGGCGGCAAGCAAGCTCGCGAGCGAGACCTTCGTGCCGCTGGCGTCGGGCAAGGTGAAGCCCGGCGCCTTGCTGCCGGTGGCGATCGCGCGCTGAGCGATGCCCGCCTCCGCGAGCTTCTGGATCTCCGCGCCGAGGGTGCTGATCACCTCGGGCGGAGCGCTCTTGGACATCTGGGCGGTGAAATCGGCGATGCGACTGGAGAGCGACGGCTCGCTGGATGCACTGGTCATGCGCCCCACTGTCGCGCCGATGCGCGCTGGGCGTTAGAGGTGCGCGGCGAGAGACAGTCGTACCGTGAGCGTACGAATCGGGTGCCGCCTCAGTGGATCGAGATGGGCGTCGCCTTCGGCTGGTACACGTTGTCGAGCTCTCCGTCGACGACGCGGAACGGGTCGTAGGCGCGGTCGTTCCCGCTACCGAAGTCCTCGGAGGAGTCCTCGAGCCGCGTGAGGATCTGCGTGTAGCTCGGCAGGCTGCCGTCGAAGATGGCCGCGGCGAAGGTCCCCTCCTGGCTGGAGAACTCCCCCTCGATGCTGTTGGTGATGAGGTCGAGGTTCCTCGTCCCGCCGGACTTCAGCGCGAAGAACGCGTCGTCGTAATAATTGTACGAGACGCAGCCGTTGAAGAACATCAGCTGGTAGCCGCTGGCGAAGTCGCTGGCCACGATGTTGCCCGGCGCGTAGGGGCCGTGGCCGGTGTACGAATGTCCCATGTAGCCGAGGATGTCGTTGTGCTTGAAGGCGGTCTTGAAGACCGAGACGTTCTCCTCGTCGGTGCCGAAGTACGCCTGCAGCTTCAGGGTCAGCGGGTGGGACACGCCCTTGGTCGTCACGGTGACCGGCGCCTCGAAGGTCAGCCAGGTCTTCGACGCCGTCGTCATGATCTGCTGCATGAGCGCGTTGGTGTCGGCGTCCGCCGCGCCCGGATCGGCGGCGAAGGCGGCCAGCTTGGCGAAGCTGGCGAACGAGTGCGCCTGCCCGTTGACCGTGTAGGCCAGCGTCACCGGGGAGGTCGGGGCGAACGCCGAGTGGGTCGAGATGGCCGCGAGGATGGCCCGCATGAAGTTCTGGAAGACGTAGCCGTCGTTGCTCAGGTTGCCGCTCGCGTCGGCGTATTTCCCCTGCAGCGCGGCCTCCGCCGGGATCGCCTTGTGGGTCACGTAGCCCTCGATGATGCCGATGACCAGCTTGCCCGCCTCGACCCCCTGCGCCCCGCCATAGAGCTTGTCGTACTCGGGGTACGACACGTTCGTGTTCGTCGTGTCGGAGCCGAGCGCGAAGACGGTGGGGAAGAAGGTCCGGTTCAGCTCCGACTTGGTGATCCACGGGTACTTGAACCCCGCCGGCGCCGGCAGGTGCACGCGGTCGGACTCGATGGCGCTCGCCTCGGCGCTGATGTCCGCCTGGCAGGCGGCGCCGGTGGTGTCGAGCGAGTACCAGATCGGCTCGCCCGCCTCCTCGGTCTCGCCGGGGGTGCAGTCCTTGCGGATCAAGGTCGGGTTGGACGCGTAGCTCGGCTCGAGCAGCGCGGTCGAGAAGGTCGACGACTCGTTCGTCTTGGGGACGATGGCCTCGTCCTTGTACAGATAGGTCACGCGGATGGCCGAGCTGTTCGCCGAGCCGGGGTTGGCGGTGTCCATCACGTTGACCGGCAGCTGGGTGATGCTGCCCGGCACGATGCCCGTCATGTACGTCGAGCTGGCCGCCATGTTGGCCGTGCGCAGCGCGCCGAACGCCCCCTTGGCCTGCGCCTGCGCGAGCGTGGCGATGGTGGCCGCCGAGGTGCCGTCGGGCACGTAGAAGAGCCCCTGGAAATTCAGGCTGCGCTGCGAGCCGGAGATGGAGGTCAGCTCCTCGGAGCCATCGCTGCTCGTGTCGGACGAGCCGCCGCACCCGACCGCCATCATCCCGCCCACCAGCAACGACAGACCGAGCACTCCCGAGGCCACGATACGCATGGTCGCGGATGTAGCAGTCTGCCTACATCGTGCTCGCCGATTCGGATGAGCCCGCAGGTGATTGCGCGGGCGGAGGATCTGTACAGCCGCACCGTCCTTGATTCTTCCCGGGTCGCCCCCTACCCCTAAGAAGAAGAAGGAAAGGACGGGGAATTCTCGTGGCCTGCTTCTCCTCGATCTGCGCCGCAGTCGTGCTGGGGATGTTCCTGCGCTACGCCATGCTCGAGCAGCGCACGCGCGACGTCTGGCGGCGCACGGAGCTGCGGCCGCTCGTCCCGCCCGAGGGGTACCGCGAGAACCAGCTGCCCACCTTCCGCGAGCTCGTCGTGCGCGAGCAGGCGCCGCTGGTGGTGCGCTTCGCGGCGGCCAGCGCGCAGCTGTTCGGCATCACCTTCGTGCCCGGTCTGCTCTTCGCGCTCGTCGGCGTGATGTTCTACGGCGTCGGCCTGCTCGGCATCCCCGGTCTCATCGTCGCCCTCAGCCAGTTCCCCGTCGCCACCGCGCTCCTGCGCCGCACGCCCGACGCCGCGGTGCGCGCGCGCAAGCTGGCTCGCCTGTCGACCGGGTTGAACATGGTCATCCTCCTCGGCGGCGGCGCGGTGCTCGTGCCGCTGGTGGCCGGCGAGTGCATCTCCGGCACGAACGCGGCGGCGGCGATGGACCTGGTGCCGACGCTGCTCCCGCTGATCGGCTGGGCCTGTCTGTCGCTGGCGCAGGCGGCGCTCCTGCGCGCAGCGGCGGACGCGGTGGAGAGCGATCTCAGGGTGGCGTGACGGCCGGCGCCAGGAACGTACGCGTCGCGGCGAGCGTGTCGTGCAGCTCCAGCTTTCCGAGGAAGGGCGTCGCCACGAGGGTCGTCGGATCGACCGAGGCGACGTCCCACTCGGTGCTCAGCCAGAGGCCGTCGGCGCCGACCTTGAGGATGCGACAGCCCGGGCAATCCACGGCCGCGGTGAGCTCACCGGTCTCGCCGGAGAGCTCGGCGAGCGCGATGTCCGATCCGTCGGAGTGCACCAGCAGGTAGTGCTCGCCGAGGCGCACCACCCCCTGGTCGAAGGCCGCCAGATCCTCGCGCGCCGCGGTCGCCCAGGCCACTCGCCGTTGATCGAGATCGAGCACCGACAGGCGCGCCTTCCCCGTACCCACCTCCCCACGGTGCGGGACGAAGCGGGGGAGCGCGCCGGAGGCATCGCGCAGATCAGCAGCCGCGCGTGCGATCGCGAACCCCATCCACGAGGCATCCTCGGCGTCGAGCGGGATGCGCGCCACCTCCTGGCCGCTGTCCCGGTCGAGCGCGAGCAGCATCGATTCGACGGGGGCGGCGAGCGCGTGGGAATGCGCGATGAGCCAGATGGTGGAGCCGCGGGTGCCGCACGGTCCGTCGAGGACGAGATCCGGGGCCGGCAGGCTGCGCTCCTTCAAGGTGGGCAGCGCGAGCTCGTGAATCGCCCCCTGCTGCAGCGTCCAGGCGCGATCTCCGAGCACGCACACGCCCGGCTCGCCCCCCGTGCCCAGGTGCGCGCGCGGCTCGCCGGTGGTCGCGTCGAGGACGGTGACGCCG
>JAMFST010000145.1 GCA_026225435.1 Labilithrix luteola | reverse complement strand
TGCCCCTTGTCGGGCGAGTCGCTGGCGAGCGCGTGCGAGTAGTTGAACTGGAAGATCAGCTTGGCGAAGTTGTTGATGTACGCGTTGTGCGTGCAGCCGCCGGTGTCGCAGCCGTCGCCGAGGCCGTTTCCTTTGAGCTCGGTGTGCTCGATGGTGATCGTGCCCTGTCCGGCCGTCGGCGGATTGGCCAGGATGCCGTCCTGGTTGTCGTGGATGTAGCAGTTGGTGACGACGACGCCGTTGCTCTGGATGCGCAAGCCGGCGCCGTTGGAGCCGTCGCTGTCGTCCAGAGTCGCCCCGGTGAGCTCGAGGTTCTCGAAGATGACGTTGTCGGCGGCGACCGCGTAGATCCCCTTGTGCTGTGCCGGCGTCATCCCGGTGACGTCGATCTTCGGCTGCCCGCCGACCCCCTTCAGGTGCAGCCCCTCGGTGTTGATCGCGCAGGTGTCGTTGTAGGTGCCGGCCTGGATGTCGATCTCGTCTCCGGGCATGGCGGCGGCGATGGCGGCGCAAGGCGCGGTGTACGTCTGTCCAGGACCGACCATGAGCGTGGCGGCAGCGGCAGAGCGGGCGACGAGAACAGCGGTGACGACGAGGACAGAGGAAGCAGCAGAAGACGTGCGCAGACGCATGGATCGATCTCCGAAGGGGGTACCGCTCTCTAGAGCAACGAGCGAGCCAGGCGATATTTCACGACATTTTCGCGAAAGCCCCCGCCACGTGCGCAGTTGCGCAGGGACGAGAGCTGCGCAGTTGCGCCGATCCGTGCGCAATCGCGCGGCCGGCTTCGAGCGCTCACTTCTCGAGCAGGTAGCGGCTGCGCTCGACGTTGTCGGTGACGGGCGCGAGGCGCGGATCGGTCGCGTAGAAGTCGAGCAGGCCGCGACCGAGCTCGCGAAACTGCCCCACCTCGAGCTGCCCGCGCAGCAGCTGCACGCGGAGGAAGAGCGCGGCGGTCTGCGCCACGTCGCACAGGCAGTACGCATTCACCTCGGCCAGCCGCCCCTGGTGCACCATCGGCGCGACCTGCGAGCCGTCGACGCCGACCTTGCCGGGCAGGCCCACCAGCTTGGCGAAGACGTCCAGCCGCGAGCTCTTGGCCGCGCCGAAGTCGGCGAGAAAATCCATCACGTCGAAGTGCCCCTCGGGCGAGTAGCGGTACCGCGTGTTGCGATCGGCGAACCACCACGGCATCGACAGCCCGTGCTTCAGCGCGCGGCTGGTGATCACCGGCATGTCGAAGCCGCGCCCGTTCCAGGTAACCACGCACGGCCGCGTGCGATCGAGCCACCCGGCGAAGTCGGCCAGCAGCTCCGCCTCCGGCTTCCCCTCGCCGACGCAACCGATCTTCTTCGGCACGTAGTCGTCGAGCAGCAGGCAGCCGAGCGTCACGATCTGGTTGAACGGCGGCGCCGGGACCGACCGTTCCGTGGACGAGTCGTCGAGCCGCGGCAGCTCCGGATCGGGGATGGTCTCGATGTCGAGGACGAGGTGCGACGTCACACCTTCATTATGAGCCTGAGCTGCGCGTTCTTGCTGCGCAAACTTGGCCCGGTGAGCGCGCGCGCTCTATCGCCGGATGTGTGGAGGCGAACATGACCGAGACGAATGACGAGCGCCGGGTGTACGGAGTTTCGCGGATCAAGTACGAGGCGCTGGTCGAGGTCGGCGGTGCGTTTGGCCCGTCCTTCGAGGCGCAAGCCCTCGATCTTTCCGAAGGCGGGATGCACCTGCGGACGCAGTACCTGCCCGAGATGGGGCAGCCGCTGACCTGCCGCTTCGATCTCGCCGCCGGCACCTCGGTGCTCGCGTCCGGCGAGGTCGCCTGGCTGGACGAGCAGAACGGGGAGTTCGGGCTGCGCTTCACCGAGCTCGACGCCGAGGGGATGGACGCCCTGCGCGAGATCTGCGGTCCGGTGGCCATCCCGGTCGACCGCGAGTCGATGGCGGCGGACCAGGCGGGCCAGCACGACGCCCCCGAGCCGGCGACCTTCGCCGACGGGACGCGCGTTCGTCTGCACATCGAGGGGCTCGGCTCGCCGATGCGCGCCCGGGTGCGCAACGGCGGCGAGGACGAGATCGTCGCCTGCAGCGATCTGGCCTTCCTCCAGCTCGGCCGCCCGGTGGAGCTCGAGCACGCCGAGCTCGGTGAGCGTCGCATGGCGTCGATCGCCGACGTCGAGGTGGAGCTGCCCGAGGACGGGATGGTCCCGCAGCTCGTCGTCCGCCTGCGCTACGCCGGGCAGCGACTCCCGGCCGGTGACGCAGCCGACATCGCGCCGCCCGCGCGCCAGCCGTCCGCCGGTGCCAGCGCGCGCTCGGCCTCGCAAGCGAACATCCCCGCGCGTGCGCCTCTCGAGCCGCTCGGCAAGGAGAAGGCGGCCATCGCCTCGGCCTCGAACGAGGCGGCCACCAAGCTGCACGCAGCCGCCGGCGCGGTCGGCGCGACGTTCGCGAAGGCCGGTCCGGCGATCGTCTCCGGCTTCCTCCAGGCGAAGAACGCCGTCGCCCGGATGCGTGGTCAGAAGATCGACGCCGACGGCGGGCAGACCCCGATGCGCGTGACCTCGCCGGCGCCCGGCGGCGGCTTGCACACCAGCGGTCGCAAGGTCGTGCGCGGTGACGACACGCACGGCGAAGAAGACTGGAACGACGGCCCCGGCGGGCACTTCAGCGCGTCGTCGAGCGCCATCGCC
>JAMFST010001260.1 GCA_026225435.1 Labilithrix luteola | reverse complement strand
TCTCGGCTGCGTTGCAGCTGGTCGAGGTCCGTGTGGAGGATCCCTTCCCCTGAGCGACGATCGTCTCCTGTTGTCCTATTCGACAAATCGCGCATTCGCCGAGTCGTCGAGTACTGATTTAGAACAAGACTGGTGCGTCGCCTACCGCGCGCGAGCCGTCGCGATCGCATTGAAGACGGACGCGGTCACCACCAGCGCGGCGCCGGCGAACGAGACGGCGGCGGGCAGATGCAGGAGGGCGCCGGAGAGCAGCGCGGCGACGCCGGCGGCGGCCAGGAGGAGCGAGCGCCAGTCGCCAGTGCGGCGCGCGGTGACGAAGAACACCGCCTGGGAGGCGCAAAAGAGCGCGAGGATCGCGGTCGGAACGAGCACGCCCTGCGTGGCGTAGCTGCCCAGGCCTAGCGCGCCCATCCAGCCGACGAAGCAGAACGGGCACTTCGGCATGAGGACGAGGAGCGCCGTGCTGACGAGCGAGAGCGCGCGTCCACGGGGCGCCGGCGACACGTGACACGTGGCGCCGACATGATGAATCGGGGTTGCGCTCATTGCCTGAATGGTTGACCGGCCAGAGCCATCTGGTCAAGCCGGACATCGATCTTCACATACCGACCATCTCGCGGAGCTGACGGACGTAGGAGCGGCTCACCGGCACGCGGGTCGGCTCGGGGCGGGCGAACACGATGTACATGGTGTCGCCATCGCGGGCGAGCTCGTTCACGTGACGCAGGTTGACGATGTGGCTGCGGTGGCAGCGGAAGAAGACCGCCGGATCGAGCCTCTCTTCCACGTCACTGAGAGCGAGATTGCTCAGGAATTTACCGGCTGCAGTGACGATCCAGGTGTAGTGGTCGTTCGACTCGAGGCGCAGCGTCTCCTCCAGGTCGATGAGGACCAGCCGGTTCGCGTGATAGACGGGGATCTTGTTGAGGCGACGCGGTGCCGGCGGCCCAGGCGGCGCGCCGGTCTCCCGCGGACTCGGTGGAGCGATGCTTTCGGCGGGCGAGGTCGTCAGCTCGGTGAGGTCGTAATAGATCATGCAAGCGCCGACGATGGCGCCGTTTGCGCCGATCATCTTCGAGACTTTGAGCAACAAGACCCGGTCCGGGATGTTGATCATCATCGTGACCGGCGCGGGTGAAGGCACGGGGCAGCGGTCGACGCCGGCCGGTTCGTCGCCGCCGAGGAGCAGCGCGACCTTCTCCCGGCTCTTGGCCGGGTGCAGCTTGAGCACGTCGATGCCCAGGAGCTCGGTGCGAGGAATTCCCAGGGTTTCCTCGCCTGCGCGCGACAGCAGGTGCCACGCGATGTCGTTGAACGCGGTGACCTGATTGGCCGTATCCAGCCACACCATCCCCACCTCGAGGCGTTGCAGTTGGTACTGGAGGCTCTGCTGATCCATTGGGCCGGCTCCGTCGTTCGCGAACCGATCCCCTCGGCTCGCGCGCCAATACGACCACTCACGAATGCCAAATTGCAACCCACCCCGGGTTGAAACAGGGTGTGAAGCTCCCGAATCGGGTACGCGGCGCACTCCATCCTGTGCCTGCGTCATTGCCAAATTCACGCACTGCGTTGCGACGCAGCTGCCAAGGGGACCGTTCGCCTTCGAGGCGCCTCTCGCTCCATGTCCACCCACGACTCCAGCTCTGACTCGATGACGCCGGCACCCTTCGGGAGCGCGGCAGACGTCTCCGCGCGACTCGAGGCGGAGGGGTACGTCGCCGACGACGCGCTGGCGATGAGCCTGTTTCTGGCGGTGAAGATGCGGCGGCCGCTGTTCCTCGAAGGCGCGCCCGGCGTGGGCAAGACGCTGCTCGCCACGGTGACGGCCAAGGTGTTCGCCACCGAGCTCATTCGGCTCCAGTGCTACGAGGGGCTCGACATCTCGCAGGCGGTTTACGAGTGGAATTACCCGCGCCAGCTGCTCGAGCTGCAATCGCGCGGCGGGAGCACCGCCAGCGCCGGTGACGTCTTCAGCGAGTCGTTCCTGCTGAAACGCCCGCTGCTGCGCGCCATCGACGCCGCCAACGACCGCGCACCGGTGCTGCTCATCGACGAGATCGATCGGGCCGACGAGGAGTTCGAGAGCTTCCTGCTCGAGCTGCTGGCCGACTTCCAGATCACCATCCCCGAGCTGGGGACGCTGCGGGCACGGCACCCGCCCATCGTGGTGCTCACCTCGAATCGCACGCGCGACGTGCACGACGCGCTCAAGCGCCGCTGCATCTTCCACTGGATCGACTACCCGTCGTTCGAGAAGGAGGTCGCCATCGTACGGCGGCGCGTGCCGCTGCTCGGGGTCAGCATCGCCAGTCGCGTGGTGGCCTTCAGCCAGGCGCTGCGGCGTGAAGAGCTGACCAAGGTGCCCGGCGTGGCCGAGACCGTCGACTGGGCCGAGGCGCTGGTGCAGGTCGGCGTGGGCGACGGCGAGGAGCTCGACGAGAAGACGGTGAGCGCGACGCTCGGGCTGCTCCTGAAGTACCAGGACGACCTGGCGCGGGTCCGCAGCGGCCTGGGCAAGCGCTTGCTCGCGAGCGGGGCGCCGTGACACGCGCGAGCATCTACGAAGATGCCGTCGCCTTCGTCCGCGCTCTGCGCGCCGCTTCGCTCACGCTGGGAATCGACCAGGCCGAGACCTTCGCCCGCGCGCTCTCCCTGGTCGATCCGCTGTCGCGTCGCGAGCTCTACTTCGCGGCCCGCGCGTCGCTCCTCACGCGGCGCGAGGATGCGCCGGTGTTCGACGCCGTCTTCGAGTCGTTCTGGCATGCGCGCGAAGCCGGGCAGCCGCAGAAGGCTCCGCTCGCTCCGCGGCACGACGCCAAGCCGCTCCATCGGACGGCGCTCGCTACCTTCATGTCGGAGAAGGCGCAGCCGACGGCGCCCGAGGTCGAGATCAGCGACGAGGTGCGGGCGACGAACGACGCCGAGCGGCTGCAGACGAAGGACTTCAGCGAGCTCACCGCCGAGGAGCGCAGCCAGGTCGCCCGCGCGGTCGCCGAGCTGCGCCTTCGCCCGGCCATGCGCAGCTCGCGCCGGCAGGTGCGCTCGCGACGCGGCACCAAGCTCGACATGCGACGGGTGCTGCGCGCGGCCAGCCGCCGCGGCGGGGCGGCCATCTCGCTCGTCTACCAGGCGCGCAAGATCAAGCGGCGCCCGCTGGTGGTGCTCGCCGACATCAGCGGCTCGATGGAGCTGTACACCCGCGTGCTCCTGCAGTTCTTCCACACGCTCACCCAGGTGCACGGGCTGTGCGAGACCTTCGTGTTCGGCACGCGCGTCACGTCGATCACCGCCGCGCTGCGGCTGCGGGACATCGACACGGCCATCGACGCCGCCGCCGGCGAGATCGTGGATCTGGCGGGCGGCACGCGCATCGGGGAGAGCCTGCACAGCTGGAATCGCCTGCACGCGCCGCGGGTGCTCCGTCGCGGGGCCGTCGTCATCATCGTCAGCGACGGGTGGGAGCGCGGCGACGCCGGACAGCTCGCCACCGAGCTCGAACGCATCCGCGCGCGCTGCCACCGCATCATCTGGCTCAACCCGCTCCTGGGGCGCGCCAGCTACGAGCCGCTGGCCGCCGGCATGGCCGCGGCGCTCCCGCTCATCGACGACTTCTTGCCGCTCAACAACCTGCAGTCGGTGACGAGTCTGTCCCGGCATCTGGCCACACTTCCCACCCGCAAGGGCGGCCCGCACGTCCAGCACGTGCAGTCGAAGAGGATCCGATCATGAAGCTCGAAGGTGACTATCTGTTCGAAGCCCCGGTGGGCGAGGTGTGGAAGGCGTTGTTCGATCCGGTCGTCCTCGCCGCGGTCATGCCCGGGTGCGAGAAGCTCGATCTCGTCGACGGCCAGTACGTCGGCGATCTGAACATCAAGGTCGGGCCGGTGCAGGGGAGGTTCAGCGGCAAGGTGGACCTCAAGGACATGCAGGAGCCCACGAGCTACACCATGCTCGTCGACGGCCGCGGGCAGCCGGGCTTCGTCAAGGCGACGGCGCTGGTGACTCTCGAGGCGGAGGGGGAGAACACCCGCATGCGCTACGACGCCGACGCGCAGGTCGGCGGCAAGATCGCCAGCGTCGGGCAGCGCCTGCTCGAGGCGTCGTCCCGCGCGATCACCAAGCAGAGCCTCGAGGGGCTCAACGAGAACATCAAGCTGCGCTTCGCGGCGACGAAGGCCGGCGAGGCCGGAGCCGAGGCGGAGCCCGAGCCTGTCGAGGTTCCCGTCGCCGCTTCCCACGGAATCGCCAGCGCAGCGAACGACGTGACCGCTCCTGCGGTCGTTGCGGTCGGCGCCCCCGCGCCGGTCGTGGCCAGGCCGAAGCC
>JAMFST010001259.1 GCA_026225435.1 Labilithrix luteola | reverse complement strand
TCTTCGCTACCGTGAACTCCATCGAATTGGCCGTCTTCTAGGCCGGGGTGGCGCCCGACCGCAAGACTGCCGGCGAGAGATTCCGAGGCCGTGACGCCCGACGCTCCAGGGACCTGCTCGACGCTCTTCTGGGATCTGAAGAGAGTTAATTAAATCCTAGTGGTCGCAGTAGGGCCTGTGGAAACCGGGGAGAACGCGATCGACGGGGATACGGCCGAGGTTTCCATCGAGCTGCCCTGGGGGCGGGAAGGCGAACCCAGGCGGGGGCAATGGAGGGACAACCGTGCCCGGAAGTTGTCCCGAGGCTCGTCCCCGGGCGGATTCACACCCCTGTCAGCAATTTGACCACACCCCTCAACGTGGCGGATCACCGGGGGATCTTTTATTCGGCTTCGTCCCCAGCCTGGGCGGGCGAGGTCCCCGGCGTGGCAGGTCCCCGAGGGGCTCGTAAGTGAGCTCGGTGCCGCTCTCCACGCAGCGCAGGAGGAGCCCCCCGCGGCTCATGTCGCCGCGGCCAATCAGCTCCTTGGGGAACATCAGGCGGTCGCCGAGCGCCTCGCGGAGCGGCTGGGTGTACTTGGGGGTGGCGATGCTCCCGAGCAGGATGGCCTGGCCGTCCGGGCCGAGAGCCTCGCGAAGCAGCGCCGCGTCGCGCACCAGGGGCTTGCGGAAGCGCGGCTCGGTTGCGCCGATGGGGACCTCGCGGAATTCTTCGAGGTGCTCGAGACAGACGCGGGAGTCGGGCGGTAGCAGACCGCGACTGGGCGTGATCACGAGCGCACCAGCCTCGAGCCATCCGCCGCCCTCGTCGCCCTCGTCGCCCTCATCGGTGGACGGCGGGCGACCGAAGCGGCGCGCGTAGGCCAGCTTGCCGCGGAAGTAGAGGCTCGACAGGAAACGGTACACCTCGCCCAGCGGCACGCCCTCACGGGTGCGCAGGTTCCGGGCGAGAGGGAAGCTCGTCTTCGGCGCGAAGAGCTGCTGCGCGCGGACCCCGTCGAGCCGCGCGGGGGACAGGAGGAAGATCCGCAGCGGGGTCATCGCGTCAGGCGCGCTCAGCGCGTTCAGGAGATCGCGGCATCTCCCAGCGTCCGGGCGAGCGCGTCGACCAGCTCGCGGCGGGCGCGCTCGTACGTTTTGGGGCCGATCTCCCCCTCGGCGTGGGCGTGTTCGAGGTCCTCGAGCTCCGCGAGGAGGAGGGCTCGCTCGCGGCGGCGGGGCTTCTTGGCGGCGGAGGGGACGGCCCGACCGAAGGCAAAGGCGAGGCCGGCGAGGACGCCCACTCCGGCGATACCGGTGGCGACGAAGCGGGCAGGCCCGGCGGTCGGGAGGTCCTTGATGCGCACGTGGAGGGTGCGCAGCGGCGGGTCGTTGGGCTGAACCTGCCGCTCGGTCTGCAGCACGCGCTGGCCTCCCGCCTCGGGCGGCGGGCTCTGGGCGCCGGGGAAGCCGTCCACGCTCAGGGTCATGCCGGGGGCGGCGGCCGCGACGACGCGGGCGGTCGCCACGTGCATCGGGAGGCCGACGTCGAGGGCGAGCTCGGACGCGCCGTCGTAGGGGAGCTGCCAGCGGAAGGTCACGTCGTGGCGGCCGGGGCCGAAGGTGCCGTGGAGCTTGATCCCCTTGCCGGCGACCGCGTCGGCGCCGGTGTCGCTCATCTCCTGCTGCGCGCTGAAGGCGGTGTACTCGGGCGGAAGCGGGATGACTGCGTCGCCCGGGATCCAGGCCACCTTGCCGAAGTTGAAGACGGCGAAGAGCTGCTCGAACTGCACGCGGTCGTCCTTCACCTCCACGTACAGGGCGGTCTGGAAGACGATGCGCGCGTCCTGGATGCTGCCGCTGGCGTCGTAGACGTGCAGGGTGACGCGCATCCCGCGCGCGCTCGGCAGGTTGAACGGCATGGCGGCGTAGGTGCCATCGCCGCGCGGGGAGCTGACCCGGTAGGCGATGCCGCTGCCGACGGTGAGGCCGCCGAAGACGAACACGCCGTTGGCGTCCGCCTCGCGGATCACCTTCTCGCGGCTCTCCCCCTTGGCGACGCTGTTCTTGAGGATGCCGAGGGTGATGGGGGCGTGCGGGACGGGCATCCCGTTGGCGTCGAGGATGCGGACGGCGATGGTGCCCGGCGGGAGCGAGGGGTCTTCCATCTCCGGATCGGGGGGCGCGCGGAAGATGCCGTTGGCGTCGGTGGTGCCGCCACCGTTGCCGTTGGGCGGAGGGGCGCCGGGCGCGCCACCCATGCCGCCCATTCCTGCGCCGTCCTCACCGTCGTCGCCGCTCTCGTCGTCGGGCGCGACCATCGGGTGGCCGGCGGGGAGCGGGGCGGTCTCGGCGCCGGGAGCGAGCGGGGCGGGGTGGTTGGCGCTGGCCTCGCCGGCGGCTGCCGGGGCGGGGTTCGCGCTCGGTACGGCTGCGGGCTTCGGTGCGGGCGCGCCTCCGTCGGCGGCGATCGCGGGGGCGACGAACGAGCAGACGGCGAGCGCGCTCACCGCCGCGGTGGCGAGGATGGACAGGCGTTTCACGAGGCGTTCTCCGCGGCGTCGCGCTCTTCGGCGGATGGCGCGGTCAGCGACGCTCCGCACTTCTTGCAGAAGGTGGCGTCCCCCTCGTTGGAGGTGCCGCACTTGGGGCAGGTCTGCCGCTCGCTGATGCGCGGGCGGGTGGCGACGGCGACCGGCGCCTCGCGACGGAGCTCTTCGGCGGCCTCCGCGTCTTCGGCCTGCTCCGCCTGCTCCTCGGCGACCGTGTCCTCGGCGTCTTGCTCCGGGCCGTTGTCGTCCTCGTCCTCGGTGTCCTCTTCTTCCGCGGCGACCGCGGCGCGACGCTTGGCGGCGAGGCCGACCTTCGCCAGGTGCTCGCGGGCGAGCTTCTCGGCCCGCTCGCGCGCCGGGGTGCCGGCGAGATCGATCTCGCGCATGACCGTCTTCGCTTGCTCGCGGTAGCGCGCGTCGAGATCCTCGAAGTCCTCGTCGTCGATCTTGCCGACGGCGTGGTCGTGGGCGAGGTCCTTCAGCGCGCGGAGCAGCTCCTTCTTGCGCGCCTGCAGCGGATCTTCGCGCAGCGGGATCCCGTCGATGACCTCGAGCTCCTCGGGGAGCGCGGCGTCGCCGGCGAGCGTGCGCAGGCTGCTCCACAACAGCGCGATGGCGCCGAGCAGCGCGCCGGCGGCGAGGACGAGGATGCCGGGACCGATGCTGGCGACGCTGCCGACCGCGATGGCCAGCAGCGCGGTGCCCGCAGGAAGGACGACGGCGAACCAGCGGCCGAGCGCGCGCTCCGACTCGAGCGCGTCGGAGTTGTCGACCCCGGGCGCCGGCTTGCTCGCCTGCGCCTTGGTGGTGCGCACCGAGCCCTTCGCGGCGGGCGAGGCACCGGACGGGCGCTTCTTCTTCGCGGTGGCGCTCGTCTTCGCGCGGCCGTTCGAGGGGACGTCTTCAGCCATCGAGGTCATCGAGCTCCGCGTCGAGGCGGGCGTCGTAGTCGTCGCCCTTGCCGCCGGCGGGACCGCCGGCCGGTCCGCTGCTACCAGATCCGCCGCCGTCGCCGTCTTCCTTCTTGCGCCAGCGCTTCAGGAGCAGCGCGAGCCCCGCGCCGCCGCCGACGATGGCCGCCAGCGGAACGGCGTAGATGAGGCGCGTCGATCCGCGGTTGGCCGGCACGGCGATGGAGCCCGCGCCGTACTCGGCGACGTAGGCGTTGATGATGTCGTCCGGCTTCATCCCCGAGGCCAGCTGCGCGCGGATGCGGTTGCGCGCGGGCTCGGCGAACGACGAGCAGGAGCAGGTGCTCAGCAGATCGGTGGGGCAGCCGCACTGGCAGCGCAGCTTGGAGAAGATGGCGCGCTCCGTCTCGTTGTCGATGCGGACGACGCCGTGCATGCTCTCGCCGTCCCCCATCGTCGAGGTGGACTGCGCCTGCGCCGCGGTCTGCTGCTGCTGACCACCGGTCGCCGGTGCCGCGTTCTGCGCGAAGGCGGGCGAGGGGAGCATGGCGATGAGCACGCCCATCACGATGCTGGTGGCGATGGCCGCGCTGCCGCGGGCGACGCGCCAGACGCGCGACTCGTTGGGGACCAGCTCGGGCCACATGCAGACGAAGCTGCCGAAGATCAAGATCACGCAGCCGAACCACACCCAGGCGACCAGCGGGTTCACGTGGATCTGCAGGCTGGCCATCTTGGTCTGCGGGTTCACTACGCCGACCACGAGGTACAGGTCGTCGCGCACCGAGTGCATCATCGAGACCTCGGTGGTCGGCGACTCCGGCATCTTCTTGTAGATGAACTTCGCCGGGTGCAGCTCACCGAGCACCTTGCCCTCGCTCATCACGCGGATGTCGGCGAAGACCATCCGCTTGTTGTTGTCGACCTCCATGCGCTCGCCCACGTACTCGAGGGTGAAGCGCTCGTGGCCGTTGAGCGCCGGCACGACGTACGATTGTCCAACGGCGAGGGTGGTCTCCTTGTCGATGGTCCACGACTTCCCGGTGAAGCCGAGGAACATGACGATGATGCCGAGGTGGACGACGTACCCGCCGTAGCGACGGCGCGAGGCCGGTGGCAAGGTGAGCAGGGTGTAGACGAAGCCGGGGAGGAAGCCGGCGTACCAGAGCACCGGCGCCACGCTCTTGCTCGCGCCGCTCTTGCGACGGGCGGCGAACAGCGCGACGAACTCCTGGACGACGACGGCGAGGTTGAACACCGCGACCGTCACGCCCATCACCGGGGTGTAAGCGTTGAAGCCGCGCAGCGCGGTGCCGAGCGCGCCCGGGTAGATGGCGTCGCCCCAGACGACCGCCGGGAAGCCGATCATCCCGCCGAAGGCGAAGTGGGCGGCGATGGCGACGGCGGCGGCCACCAGCGGGGCGAAGAAGGCGCGCTTGAGCGCTTCGGGGCTGGTCTTGCGCCAGCCGAAGAGGGTCCCCATCCCCATGAGCATCATGATGACCAGGCCGATCGGCTGGACCCACGCGTTGTAGTAGGGCGGGCCGACGGTGACCTTCTCGTCCCACAGCGCCTCGCTGATCATCGGGAAGGTGGTGGCCACCAGCACGAAGCCGAGGAAGCCGAGGAGCGCCCAGTTGTTCAGGAGGAAGGTGAACTCGCGCGACAGGATCGACTCCATGCCGACGCGGCGCAGCTTCAGGTGCATCCCGCGGGTCATGCGGCGGTAGACCAGCTCGACGGCGACGTAGACCGCGCCACCGGCGAGGACCGCGAGGGCGGGGAACTGGATGGCCGGCGGCAGCTTGGCGCGGGTCACCAGGAAGAAGATCCCGGGGCCGCAGCAGACCAGGATGATCCAGCCGGCGATGACCGCGGCGCGACGCAGCTCGGGGCGCGGGTCGTAGCCGCGCAGCTCGGGCCAGCGGTAGAGGACGAGCGTGGTGGCGAAGGCGACGACCAGCACGAGGAACCAGACGAAGTAGGCGCCGATGCTCGACTGGGCGAAGGCGTGGACGCTGGCGATGGCTCCGGAGCGCGTGAGGAACGTGCCGAAGATCGTCATGAAGAACGTCATGCAGATGAGCGCGACGTTCCACACGCGGAGGAGGCCGCGGCGCTCCTGGATCATCACCGAGTGGAGGAAGGCGGTGGCCGTGAGGAAGGGCATGAAGGCCGCGTTCTCGACCGGATCCCAGGCCCAGTAGCCGCCCCAGCCGAGCTCCTCGTAGGCCCAGACCATCCCGAGGGTGTTGCCGATGGCGAGGAACAGCCAGGCGAAGATGGCCCACTTGCGGCAGGCGAGGATCCACTCGTTGTCGAGGCGGCCGGTGACGAGCGCGGAGACGGCGAAGGCGAAGGGGATCGTGCAGCCGACGAAGCCCGTGTACAGGCACGGCGGATGGATGATCATCCAGTAGTTCTGCAGGAGCGGGTTGAACCCCTCACCGTCGGGCGCGGCGCCGGAGATGTTCTGCGCGAAGGGGTTGGCCGAGAAGGCCATGAGCACACAGAAGAAGAGGACGACGGCCATCAACGTGGCGATGATGTACGGCTGCAGCTCGAGGTACCGGGCGCCGAGCCACTTCACGCAGGCGCCGATGTACAGGCTCATCAAGAAGAGCCACCAGAGCAGCGACCCGTCTTGCCCGCCCCAGAGCGCGGTCAGCAGGTACGCCGTGGTCATCGACCGGTCGGAGTAGTGCGTGACGTAGCGGATGCGGAAGTCGTGGCTGACGAAGGCGTACGCCAGGCAGAAGACGCAGGTGGCGATGAGGATCACCGTCCCGTAGGCGCCGAAGCGCGCGGCTTGCAGGGTCCGGGCGCGTCCACTCGCACCCGCCGCGAGCGACACCGCGAAGGTGTAGCTGGCGACGACCATCACCGCGAGCAGGAGGGTCGAACCGAATAACGGGAAGGTGCTCCACATTGTGGAGCGCACTGTATCAGGTGGGGCCGGCGTAACGCGCGCGGCCGAGCCGTTCGAGGGCCTGGTCGAGCTTGGCGTCGTCGAGGGACCAGGCGAGGCGAAAACCTTGCGCGGCTCCGAAGTAGCGGCCGGGCGTCACCTGGACCCCTTCGCGGTCGGCGGCGCGAGCGATCCACGCCTCGACGTCGGCGGCCGATTCCGGCACCTGGACGAAGCCGAAGAGGCCTGACGCGGGCGCGCTCCAGAGGAGATCCTTCTGCGCGGCGGCCCAGGCGGCCACCCGCTCGCGCTTGGTGCCGAGCTGGCGACGGCTGCGCTCGGCGAGCCCGTCCGGCCCGGCGAGGCGGGTGAAGGCGTGCTGCGCGAAGGTGGCCCAGCGCGACGGCAGGTCCCCGACGGTGACGTCGAGCGTCTGGACGGCCCGGGCGGCGAGGTCCTCGGGCGCAGCGAGGTAGCCGATGCGCGCGGAGCCGAGGCCATAGACCTTGGTGAGCGAGCCGGTGGCGAGGACGCGGCGACCGAGGCGGCAGGCGGAGCGGGCGAACCTGCCGCTGGCGTCGAGCACCACGCCGCGATCGCCGGCGGCCGCGTCGAACGGTCCATAGACCTCGTCCACGTGGAGGGCGACGTCGCGCGCTTCGAGCTCGCTGGCCAGATCGGCGAAGATCTCGTCGGGGATGCGCACGCCGGTCGGGTTGTGCAGGTTGGAGACGGAGACGAGCCGGGTGCGCGGGGTGAGCGCGGCGAGCACC
>JAMFST010001258.1 GCA_026225435.1 Labilithrix luteola | reverse complement strand
GGCCGGTGGTCCTCCAGCGGCTGATCCTGGCGGCCACGCTGGCCGGCTCATACGGGATGTACGGGCCGGCCTTCGAGCTCGGTGAGCACGTCGCCCGCGCCGGGACCGAGGAGTACGTCGACAACGAGAAGTACCAGCTGCGCCAGTGGAACCTGGACGACCCGGAGAGCGTCGCGCCGGTCATCCGCCGCATCAACCGCATCCGCCGGGAGAACCCGGCCTTCGCCAGCGATCAGCCGGTGGTGTTCCACCCGACCGATCACGAGCACCTGCTCTGTTACTCGCGCCGCATGCCGCGCGAGGCGCTCGGAGAAGCGGTGCTCGATCACGCGTCGCCGAGCCGGGTCGCCAATGGCGATCCCATCGTCGTCGTGATGAACCTCGACCCGCACTACAAGCACGGCGGCTGGGTGAACCTCGATCTCGCGGCGCTGGGCATCGAACCGGAGGAGCGCTACCAGGTGCACGACCTCCTGAGCGATGCGCGTTACTCCTGGGAGGGATCGCGTAACTACGTCGAGCTGGATCCGGCCGTCATGCCGGCCCACGTCTTCCGCATCCGGCGCCGCGTGCGCTCGGAGAACGACTTCGAGTACTTCCTATGAACTCCACCGTCTCGTCAGGCTCGTCCACCCAGGTCGCCGCGCTCGCCTTCGCCGCCTTCGCGCGGGACGGCGCGCTGTCGTTCGCCGCCGCGCTGTCCACCTTCGTGACCCCGCGGCGCTGGTTCCGCAGCAAGTCGCGCCCCGTCGCCGGCGTCGAGCCCGACCGCCTCTACCCGCTCCCGGGCGAAGGGTTGTGGATGGCCTGCGTGCGCGTGCGCTACGTCGACGGCGGGGACGATCAGTACGTCGTGCCGCTGGTGATCAGCGCGCCCGGGGACATGTCGGTCAACGCCAAGCACGAGATCTTCGTCAACGACACCTTCGTGGTGAGCGACGGAGCGGAGAACCCGCGGCTGCTCGGCGCGCTCCCGGCGCTCTTCGAGGCGGGGGCGGAGATCGAGGCGCGCGGCGTCCCCGGGAGCAAGCTCAGCTTCCGCACTCTGCCGGCTTTCGCGGCGCATGGAGGCACCTCGCCGGGTGCGCCGCCCAAGCTGCTGGGCGCCGAGCAGACCAACACCAGCGTGGCCTTCGGCGATCGCTTCCTCCTCAAGATCGTCCGCAAGCTCGATGATGGCGCCAGCCCCGATCTCGAGATGGGGGAGCGGCTGACGGTGCGTGGCTTCGCCCAGACACCGGCGGTGGCCGGTGTCATCGAGCGGGTCGAGCCCGGGCACGAGCCGGCGACCGTGGCCATTCTCAGCGTGTTCGTGAAGAGCCAGGGGGACGCGTGGGGCGCGGTGACCGGTGACGTCACCGCCTGGCTGCCGAGCTCCGGCGACGCGCTCGCGCTCGATGGTGGTCTGCTCGAGGCCGCGCAGGCGCTCTCCGATCCGGCGCTCGAGGCGCGCGGCTCCGCCTTCGTGGGGCCGTGGTTCGAGCTCGCCCGCAAGCTGGGGCAGCGCACCGGCGAGATGCACCGCGCGCTGGCCGAGGGGCAGGGCGATCAAGCCCCGAGCGAGGCCTTCGTCCCCGAGCAGCTCGCGCCCGGGCCGTTCGCCACCCAGCTGGAGAAAGATCTCGCGTCCACCTTCGAGCGCGTCGAGCGCGCCCTGCCCGGTCTGTCGGGGGTCGTCCGCTCCGACGCCGAATCACTGCTCGCCGAGCGCGCTCGCTTCGGCACCATCGCCGAGGAGCTGCGCACATCGAGCTCCGGCGGCGCGCGCATCCGCGTCCACGGCGATTACCACCTCGGCCAGGTGCTCTTCACCGGGAGCGATTTTTCCATCATCGACTTCGAGGGGGAGCCGGCGCGCTCGCTCGCCGAGCGAAAAGGGA
This sequence comes from Labilithrix luteola, assembly GCA_026225435.1. Lineage (GTDB taxonomy): Bacteria > Myxococcota_A > Polyangia > Polyangiales > Polyangiaceae > JAMFST01. Next base: position 2,330 of record JAMFST010001258.1, on the reverse strand, counting down.
AGCGCTCCCCGCTGGCGGACGCCGCCGGGATGATCCGCTCCTTCGACTACGCCAAGGGGACCGCGCTGCAGGCGGCCGCCGGGCGCATGGACCGCGGCATCGCGCTCGCCCGGGCGACCGCCTGGTACCGCTGGATCACCGCGGCGTATCTCCGCGGCTACGAGACCGCGCTGGCCGGCTCGGCGATCCTCCCCGAGCGCGAGGTCTTCGCCCGCGTCCTGCGCGCGCACCTGCTGGAGAAGGCGCTTTACGAGCTCCGCTACGAGCTCGACAACCGACCCTACTGGGTCTTCCTGCCGCTGAGCGGCATCCGTGACTTGCTCGAGACCTGAGACCCGACCCTGCCATGTCCACCACGCCGCCGCTTCTCCCCGATCTGACCGCCTTCTCCGCCGGCGACGACTCGCGCATCTACGACTCCTTCGGCGCTCACCTGGGCGCGGACGGCGTCACCTTTGCCGTCTGGGCCCCGGAGGCGGACTTCGTCTCCGTCAAGGGCGAGTTCAACGAGTGGAATGACACCGCCAACCCTCTCGAGCGGCGCGAAGGGGGCGTCTGGCACGGGTTCGTCACCGGCGCCAAGGCTGGACAGAAGTACAAGTACAGGATCGGCCGCGGCGGCATGGGCTGGGACAAGGCGGACCCGGTCGGCTTCCTCCACGAGGCGGCGCCGGGCACCGCGTCGATCATCACCTCGCTCGACTACGCCTGGACCGACGCGACCTGGATGAAGGACCGCGGCGCCAAGCAGACGCTGGACGCGCCCATCTCCATCTACGAGATGCACCTCGGTTCCTGGCGCCGCGTCGTCGAGGACGCCAATCGCTCGCTCGGTTACCGCGAGATTGCCGCGCCCCTGGTGGAGCACCTGAAGAAGCACAAGTTCACCCACGTGGAGTTCATGCCGCTGATGGAGCACCCGTTCTACGGCTCCTGGGGGTACGAGGTGACCGGCTACTTCGCGCCGGCGCATCGCCACGGCAAGCCGGACGACCTGATGTACCTGGTGGACACGCTCCACGCCGCCGGCATCGCGGTCATCTTCGACTTCGTGCCGGCGCACTTCCCCGGCGACGCGCACGGCCTGGTGAACTTCGACGGCAGCCATCTGTACGAGCACGCCGACCCACGCGAGGGCTTCCACCCCGAGTGGAACAGCTACATCCCCAACTACGGCCGCCACGAGGTGCGCAGCTTCTTCGTCTCCGCCGCGCGCTTCTGGATCGACCGGTACCACGTGGACGCGCTGCGCGTGGACGGCGTCGCCTCGATGCTCTACCGCGACTACGGGCGCAACGCCGGCGAGTGGATCCCCAACAAGTTCGGCGGGCGCGAGAACCTCGAGGCGGTCGAGCTCCTCAAGCAGCTGAACACCACGCTCTACCTCGAGCACCCCGGCGTGCAGACGATGGCCGAGGAGTCGACGTCCTGGCCGCTCGTCTCCAAGCCGACCTACGCGGGCGGGCTCGGCTTCGGCTTCAAGTGGGACATGGGGTGGATGCACGACACCCTCGAGTACCTGCAGGAGGAGCCGATCTACCGGCGCTTCCACCAGAACAAGCTGACCTTCCGCTCGATGTACGCCTACAGCGAGCACTTCGTGCTGCCGCTCTCCCACGACGAGGTGGTGTACGGGAAGGGCTCGCTCATCAACAAGATGCCGGGCGACGAGTGGCAGAAGCTGGCCAACCTCCGCCTCCTGTATTCGTACATGTGGGCGCAGCCGGGGAAGAAGATGCTCTTCATGGGCGGCGAGCTCGGGCAGTACAAGGAGTGGAACCACGACGCGAGCCTCGACTGGCACCTGGCCGAGGTCCCCGGCCACGCGGCGCTCGGCAAGACCATCGAGCGGCTCAACGAGCTCTATCGCGACGAGAAGGCGCTCCACGTGAAGGACGCCGACTCGGGCGGCTTCGAGTGGATCGACGGCAGCAACGCGCAGCAGAGCGTCGTCGTCTTCCTCCGCCGCGGTGAGACCGACAAGGACGTGGTGCTCTGCGCCTTCAACTTCACCCCGCAGGTGCAGCACGCTTACCGCATCGGGGTCCCACTCTCGGGCGGGTGGCGCGAGATCTTCAACAGCGACGCGCTCGAGTACGGCGGGAGCGGGCAGGGGAACCTCGGCGGCGTCGAGGCAGCCCCCCTCGCCTGGAACGGGCGCCGGCAGTCCATCGTGGTGACGCTGCCGCCGCTCGGCGCAGTCTACTTCGAGGCGACCGGCATCACGGAAGCAGAAGCGCTCGTGTCCGACATCGTTGAGGGAACACGTGAAGAGGCCGACGATAAGCTGCCGTAAAGGCCGGAAATCGTCGGTTGGGGTCGGTCTCGCT
>JAMFST010001257.1 GCA_026225435.1 Labilithrix luteola | reverse complement strand
AGCGTGGCGCCGGCCTCGCTGATCTCCTCGGACAGCTCGAGGCGGACCTCGTTGGAGTCGTTGAGGTGCGGCTTGATCTTGATCTTGGTGCCGACGTCGGCGCGCGGTGCGGTGAAGCCGCCGAGGCCGAGGCCGCCGAGAGCGGAGGCTCCACCGGTGGCGCCGCCCGCCAGGCCGGCGAGGGCGCCGAGACCGCCACCGGCGCCGGTGTTGGTCTGCGTCGGGACGTTGTCGCCGACGCTGATCTCGGCGGGGATGTTGTCGGTCGCGAGGATGTGCGGCGTCGAGAGAAGGTCGGTGTCGCCGGTGCTGGCGATGGCGCTGATGAACGTACCGAACGCCGGGATGCTGATGCCGGTGCCGAGCAAGTTCTCCGAGCCCGGGATGCCCGGGCCGCGGACGCCGAGGGCGAAGCCCTGGAGCGCGGTCGGGTCGGTCGGGAGGAGCGAGATGGTGTTGAGCGGGTTGTTACCGCCGTAGATCAAACCACCGGACTGCCCGGCCGCGCTGAACGTATCGCCGGCGTGGAAGGTGACGCCGAGCCCGTCGGACCGCTTCAACTGGAGGTCCATGATCACCGCCTCGATGAAGACCTGGCGGCGAGCCTGGTCGAGACGATCGACGACGTTGCGCAGCGCCGCGTAGTCGCGCTGGCTCGAGGTGACGACGATGGAGTTGGTGGCCGGATCGGCGCTCACCTTCACGCCGCCCTCGAAGATCCCCTGGGCGATGGCGCCGCCGGCACCACCGGTGGCCGGGCGAGGCGCGCCGCCCGCAGGAGCCGCACCACCGGCCGCCGAGCTGCCGCCGGCGCCGTTGATGATCTCGTTGAGCGTCTTGGTGAGCTCGGTCGCGTCGGCGTGCTGCAGCGAGAAGACGTGGATCTCGCCTTCGCCCGTGTTGGGCACGTCGATGCGCTTGATGAACTCGAGGACGCGGAGATACGCCGGCTCGGTGGCGACGATGACCAGCGAGTTGGAGCGGTCGTCGGCGACGATCTTGGAGACGTGCATGCCGCCACCCCCGCCCGATCCACCGCCGCCGCCGCCACCGCCGGAGTCTCCACCCTTCTTGTCGCCGGCCGGCTTGGCGCCGCCGCTGGCGGAGGACGACGAGGACTTCACGTCGAAGAGGTCGTCGATGCGCTTCTGGACGTCGCTCGCCGAGGCGTAGTGGATCGGCTCGATCCAGATCTGGTCGCCGGCGTTGCCGACGTCGATGTCCTCGACGATCTGCATCATGCGGCGGATGTTCGCGCCGGTGTCGGTGATGATGAGGAGGTTGCCGTACGTGGTGATGTCCCCCTCCTTCGTCTTGAAGTGGGAGAGCACCCCGGAGACGTCGTCCGCGCTCACGTGATTGAGGTGGTGCATCCGCGTGACGAAGCGGTCCTCGGCCGGAGCCGACTCACCCGGCGCGTAGGTCGGCGTGACCTGCGAGGCGATGCCGGCGACCTCGACGATCTTGAGGAAGCGGCCGTGGGGCACGACGGTGAGGCCGTTGGTCTCGAGGATCGAGAGGAACGCCTGGTAGGCCTCGGCGACGGTGACCTTCTCGGGCGAGTAGACGCTCGCCTTGATGGTGCGCACCTTGCCGCCGAAGATGAAGCGCTTGCCGGTGATCTGGGCGATGGTCCGGACCAGCTCCGACAGGTCGGCGTCCTCCATCGAGAAGGTGACCTTGTTGTTCGGCGAGAGCGGGGTGAACTCCATCCCCTTCTCGAACTGCGGGAGCGCGCCAGGGTCGGCCGTCCCCTTGGGGCCGGGCGTGGTGCTCCCGAGCGTGCCGGGGGGGGTCGAATTTCCCGAGCTCGCCGGCGCAGCAGGCGGTGCCGGTGCGGGCGCCGCGGGCGACGCCGGGGGTGACGGCTGGCGCGGCACGCCGGCGCCTCCGCGCGGAGGGCGCGGCGCTTGCGTCGGAGGCGTCTGAGCTTGCGCGAGCGCAGTCCCCTCTCCCGTCAGCGCCAGGGCCGCGGGGGTGCACAGGCCGATCGCCAGGAGGCGTTTCTTCGTCGTCGCTTTCATCGTTTCGGGCAGCTCGGTCTCACGTCGGGCTCATGTAGCAGTCGGCGGCTTGGTACCACGCGGCAGTTTTCCATCGGCAGGCTTGCTTGCGGGTGATGCAGGGGTCGGCGCCACGGCGGCAGGCGACGCGGCGCCTCCATCGGCGGACCCGCCGACCGCGTGCGAGGCCACGCCCAGGGAGATGCCGGTCAACGTCCCCACGAACACCACGCACGCGCCCACGAGGGCGCCGGTGGTGATGAGGGTCTTGCGGACGATGTTCTCGGACATTTTTACGTGACGTTCCGGCGCTACTTGATGCTGTAGTCGATGTTCTGGTTGGCCCCGCGGCGGTTCACCTGCACGGTCAGGTGATCGGCCGTGCGCAGGCGGGCGTAGGCCTCGAGCGCCTTCTCCGGGCTCGACATGTCGAAGCCGTTGATCTGCTGGAGGCGGTCGCCGTTCTCCATGCCGAGCACGCCGAGGAGGGTCCCCTCCTTCACGCCGAACATGCGGATGCCGACGGTCTTGCCGTTCTCCTGCTCCGGCACGATGCGCGCGCTGCGCATCAAGTCGGCCTGGTTCTCCATGATCTTGTCGACCACCGCGCGATCGATGTCGTACTCGTTCGGGCCGGTCTTCTTGATCCCCTTGGCGATGGCCGGGTCGAGGGTCGACGGGCCGCCGCTCCCCTTGGCGGGCTCCGGCTTCGCGGCCTCCTTGGGCTTCTCCGGCTCGGCGGGGTTGAACAGCTTCGCCTGGCAGCGCTGCGCGGCGGTCTTCAACCAGACGCGATCCCAGCCGATGAACTCGACCTTCTTGTCGCCGACGTCGCCGTCGCGGCGGCGCAGGATGGTCTTCTCGGCGGCCGCACCGGTCCCCTCGCCGAACGCGGCGAACGACCAGTCCGGGTTCTCCGCCTTGGTGATGATGAGGACCTTCACGCCTTCGCAGGCGGGCGCGTTCATCGGATCGCCGAGGTCCACCGGGGTGTCCGGCTTGGCCATGTCGGAGATCTCGAGGAGCGGCTTGTTGAGCGGGCCGGTCTGCGAATCGAACGGGTTGCGGGAGAAGAGCGCTTCGGCGCTGGTCTCGTGCGGGCTCGGCTCGGCGGCGGCGCCGGCCTTCTGCTGGCTGGAGAGCGAGGCGAGGGCGAGCTGCGCCGACTCCGGCGACAGCACGACGCCGACCAGGTGGCTCACGGCCTGGGCATTGAGGAATGCCGCCGCCGCCACGAAGAGGAGGAGCACCGCCCAGAAGTTCTTTCGCAGGATTTGATCGAAGGCCATGCGATGCGAGCTCCGCGCCTTAGCAAAGCGAGGGTTGTGCCACCAGGACCAACGGAGGAAATGAGCTGCGTTTTCCCGAGGTGGCGTGCCCAGCTGCTGTTCGCTTGGACAGGTTGGCGAGAGGCGGCTTCCGGACGGGCTTGGAGCGACAGACTGTCAAAGCGTTTTGCGATCTGTTTCCGGCCTTGACGTCAGGACTGAACCTCTTCGGACAGGCCATCGAGCTTGCGGTAGATGGTGCGGGT
>JAMFST010001256.1 GCA_026225435.1 Labilithrix luteola | reverse complement strand
TCGATCGGATGCTCATCGCGCAGGCGGCGGGCGAGGGCCTGCTCTTGGCGTCGAACGAGGCGCTGTTCGACACCTTTGGCGTCCACCGTTTCTGGTGAAGGACCACCTCCTCCCACACCGCTTTCCATGTTTCTCGACGTTTCCCGGCCTACCTGCGGGTCGTAGCGCCACGTAAATCGACGGTGGGTGGTGATCCGATCCGCCCGATGAGCGACACTCTTTTCCAGGACCATCCAAATGGCACTTCGTCTCCTCCCCCGCTTCAATTCCGCCCCGACCTCGGCCCCGCCGGCGTCGGCGCCCGCGGAGCTCACGGCAGAGTCGACGACACGTGACGTCGCCGCCGCCGCCGCCACGGGCGACGCCCGCGCCACCAAGATGCTGCTGCAGCGCCTCGCCCCGCGCGTCGCTCGCAGCGTGCGGCTGGTGATGGGCACGCAGCACGCCGACTTCGACGACGCCGTGCAGCTGTCGCTCATCGCGCTCATCCAGGCGCTGCCGGCGTTCCGCGGCGACTGCGAGCCGGAGCACTACGCCTCGCGCATCGCGGTGCGCACGGCCATGGCCACGCGGCGTCGCTCGTCCAAGCGCGGCGCGCGCACCGATGGCTCGGTGGAGATGGAGCGCCTGGTGGACGACGGCCCGGTGGCGAGCTCGCAGGCAGTGAGCGCGCAGACGCGTGACCTCCTCCGCGGGCTGCTCGACACGCTGCCCGAGGAACAGGCCGAGACGCTCGCGCTCCGCGTCGTCCTCGGCTGGACGCTGGGCGAAGTGGCGGAAGCGACGTCCGCTCCGCTGAACACGGTGCGCAGCCGGTTGCGGCTCGCCAAGGAATCGCTCCGGGCCCGGCTCGAGGCAAACTCCGAGCTGCTGCTCGCGCTGGAGGTAGAGGGATGAGCCTCGATCTGCACCCCGAAGATCTTCTGGACAAATGGTCCAGGGGGTCGATTGCGCCCGACGAGAAGTCGCGGCTCGACGAGCACCTCGAGCTCTGCAACGTGTGTCGCTTCGAGACCCGCGCGCGCACCGACTTCGACACCGAAGGCGATGTGTCCCAGGCCGACCTCGACGCGATGGTGTCGCGGGCGCTGGGCAGCCTGGCGTCGGACAAGAAGGCGGCCGAGGCGGCGGCGGAGAATCCGCGTGCCCACCGGCGGGTCCCGCGGACGGCGTTCTTGCTGGTGGCGGCGTTCGCCCTGCTCAGCGTCGAGGCGCTGGCTGGAAAGTGGAGCCCGTTCCACGCGGCGAGCGCGCCGGCGGCAGGTCCGATGCTGGTCGAGACCGGCGCGACCGAGGAGGCGCCGGGCGCGGTCTCCGCAGCCCACGCGCACGCCAAGGCCAAGATGATCCCCGCTCCCGAGAGCGACACCGACGACACCGCGGTGAGCTCGGTCAGTGCGGTGGACGCACCGGTGGCGTCGGTCGCTCCGGTCGGGAGCCCGGTGTACACGAACGTCTCGAGCGTCACGACCACCCCGGCGGTCACCGTCGGCAGCAAGTCCATCGGCTCGGTGGGGTCCGCCGGCTCCGGGACCCCGGCGCTCGAGAACGCGTCGATGATCTTCGCTCGCGCCAACAAGGAGCGCACCGCGGGAGATCACGCCCAGGCGCGCGCCGCCTACGCCACGCTCTTCCGCCGCTTCCCCATGTCGCCCGAAGGGATGCTCGCCCACGCGACGCTCGGGCGCATGCTGCTCGACGACGGCGATCCCTCCGGCGCGCTGGTGGAGCTCGATACGTACCTGGCCCAGGGGGACACCGCGCTGCGTGAGCCGGTGCTGGCGGCGCGCGCCACGGCGCTCGGTCGTCAAGGGCGCAAGTCCGCCGAGGTCGAGGCCTGGAGTCGCCTGCTCGACGAGTATCCGTCGTCCCTCTACGCGTCGCGTGCCCACGCGCGGATCGAGCAGTCCGGAGGGACTTGAGCGACCGCTCGAACCGGCGCGCAGGTCGACCGACCCGTGCCGTCCACGCCGCGCTGGCGGTCCTGACGCTGGTGACGACGATCCCGGCGGCGGTGGTGGCGCGCGCAGATGCGCCGGAGGATGACGCATTGGCGGCAGGGAGCAAGGGGACCGCGCCGAAGGTGGCGCGTCGGGTGCGCCTCGTCGCCGCGGGTCGCGCGGAGGATGTCGCCGCGCTCGACTCGACGCTGCGCGAGCTGCTCGGGCGCATCGGGGTGACCACGGTGGTGGAGACGGCGAGCCCCGAGCAGGCGCACGCGCCCGCGGCGAGCAGCGGAGATTTCGCGGCGGTGGGGGTGGACCTCGCGTCCGGAGGAGCGATGATCGTGGTGGCCGACGGAGGAGGCGCGGAGCAGATGCGGCGGACGTTGCCCGCGTCGGCCGATCGCGCGGCGTCGATCGAGGAGACCGCGCACGTGGTGCAGGCGGCCATCGAGGCGCTGACCGAGCTGCGCGAGGCGAGCGACGCCGGTGCGTTGCCGCCGGTCGTGGCGGTGGCGCCGGTGCCCGTGGCGCCGGTCGCCGTTGTGCCGGTCGTCACGGTCGCGCCGCCGTCGAAGGACCCGCCGGTGGACCTGCTCAAGGAGCCGCCGCCGACCCCTCCGCGCTACGGCTTCGACGTCGTCGGTGCTCTGGACATGACCATCGACGGGGAACGCTCGGGCGTGGTCATCGGTGGAGAAGCGGGGATGGTCGTGCGCCGCGCGCGTGATACCTCGTGGATGTCGCCGTCGCTGTGGATCGTCGGCGACTACCACGCGCCGTTTCGCGCCATCCACGACGACGTGCTGGTGGACGTCACGATGGTCTCGGCGCGCATACTGCCGACGGTGGCGCTGGCGAAGGGCGACTCGTGGCTCGTCGAGGGGGGCGCGGGCGCCGGGTTCGACGTGGTGCTCGCCGATCCGGGCACGACGCAGAACGTCGCGGCCGACCTGTTGCCCTCGCGCACCGACGTCGATCCGATCCTCACCGCCATGGTCGCCGCGCACACGGCGATCGCCTCGTCCGCGGACCTCTTCATCGCCGCGCGCCTCGACGTCGATCTCGGGACCGAGCGGTACCAGGCGACGAGCAACGGGAGCACGGTGACGGTCTTCGACCCGTGGACCTTCCGCCCGGAGCTGCTGGTGGGGTTCAGCCTCGGGCTGCTCGGCGCGCCGGATTATCCCGCGAAGAAGGCGACGCCGTGAGAGGGCTGATCGGTGCCGCCGGTATCGTCGCCGTCGCGCTGATCGCGCTGGCTTCGGCCTGCGACCGCGAGGACCTGGTCGTGGCGACGGTGGGCGACGCGGGCACGACCGACGTGGACGCCGGCACCCCCTGCCATGACGACGATGACTGCGTGGGCGCGAGCAATCTGATCTGCGAGAAGGTGGGTTGTGGGGACGATGCGGTCGGTACCTGCAAGGTGGCCACGACCTGCGACGACGACGGCGCGTTCAAGCCCGTGTGTGGATGCGACAACGTGACGTACTGGAACGACTGCGAGCGTCAGAACGCTCTCGTCCCCGCGCGTGGCCCAGCGGGCGTGCCGTGCGGCGAAGGTGCGCAGCTCTGTGAGACCAAGGACGACTGTCGAGGCCGAGGGCTGGCCGGGACGTTCTGCGCGCTCACCCTCTCGCCTGACCGCACGTCGTGCGACGATGTGAAGGGGACGTGCTGGACGATCCCCCTCGGGTGCACAAACGCGAGCGGCCCGCAGTACTTCCATCCCTGCGGTGCGGC
>JAMFST010001255.1 GCA_026225435.1 Labilithrix luteola | reverse complement strand
CACCGCGCCCCCCGCCATCTCCACCAAGCCTGCGGCCGCCCCGAACATGGTGATGACGCGGGAGGACATGCGCGCCGGCGACACGCTGCGGACCCATGCCGATCGTCAGCTCATCGAGCTGGGAAAGGCGCTCGACGACTTCGACCTTCTCGAGAGCCGCGAGACCGAGCTTGGCGGGCAACCGGCGATCTTGCTTCGCTACACCTGGATCAGCCAGATCGGGCAGCTCGAACAGGCGATGACACTCGTCCAGCGCCCGGGCGAGAACGGGCCCGTGGCGACCGTCTTCACGACGACGATGACCCCGGACGATGCCAGCCGCGCGCGTCCCATCTTCGCCAACATCTTGCAGAGCGTCCGCTTCGACGCGGGCACGCGTCCGGGACAGGGACCGACCACGATCGCACCGTCGATGCCTCCGCCGCGCTCCACGGAGGACACGCCGTTCGTCCCCATGCCGGGTACCCGCGGCCCGACGTCGCGCCGCTAGCGCCGACAAGGCCTCCGCCTCCGAGACTCATCGAGCACCTTCCCGGGGATCCATCGACGCATGGGAGCAATTCAGGCCGCGAGAATGGGGGACCAGGTTGGGGGCCATAGCTCCACCTGGAAGGGTTGGGTCGGCTTCGCCGTCGGTCTCCTCCTCGGCGCCGCGGTCGGCGTCGCGCTCGTCGTCTTCGCGCCCGTCGTCATCGGCGTAGGTGTCGTCGCAGCGGGGTTGGCCACAGCAGCCGCCGTCACGGGGGCCGTCGCGCTCGCCGCGACGGGCGCCATGGTCGTCGGTCGCTTCGCCCACACCTTCGACGCCCCCGCGGTGAAGGGCGGCGCCCCGTGCGGCGCCATCGTCAAGGGGCTCGACACGGTCACCATCGAGCACATGGCCGCCGCGCGGGCGACCGATCCCGTCAACCACAATGGCGCGCAGATGCGCCAGGGCAGCGCGACGGTGCTCATGAGGAAGTTGCCGGCTTCGCGCAACGAAGACCTCTCGTCCTGCAGCGGCAAGGTCATCAAGCCGGCGACCTACACCTTCATCGGCGGTCCACCAGCGGACACCGGCAAGAGCACGTCCTCGGGGCTCTTCGAAGATGCGCTCGGTGCGGCCGCGTGGACCGCGAAGTGGTTCGGTCTGGCGTCGATGGGACTCGCAGTCGCCGCAGGCTTCGCTGCGGGCGGTCTCGTCGCCGGTCTCGTCGGCGTCGCGCGGATGGGTGGTATCTGGGCCGGCTCGAGCCTGGTCCTGACACCGCTGCTCTCGAAGCTCGGCGACATGCAGGATCGCGCGGAAGGGCACGGCGGGCACGAGCCGGTCCAGAGCTACGGCACGATGGTCGTCGACAACGCCGAGGACCAGTTCGAGGGGGCGGAGGCGGCCTTCGGGTTCGACTCCGCCGCCAAGGCGCGTGCGGCGAAGTCGGCGGCCGATGCACGGGCCGACGCCGACGACCCCGCGGCGCATCGCTACAAAGATCTCTACGGCGGCATGTCGAGCTTCGTCACCGTCGGCATCCTCGAGGCGGGGAAGCTCTTCAAGGGCCCCGCCAAGACGGGCGCGGACCTGGCCACACCTCCGGCCGAACCGCCGGCGGAAGAGCCGCCGCCGATGGAGGTCGCACCGCCAGCAGAAGAATGCCCGACCTGCGCGGCGAGCCCGGAACCCGTCGAGACGCCACCCGAGGAGCCGCCTCCGCCGCCCGAGGAGACGCCGCCGGAGCCGCAGCCAGAGGAAGAGGAAGCTCCTCAGGAAACCGAGGAGGAGAAGGCTGCTCGCGAGGCGCTCGAGGCCCAGCAGTACGCCGACGGCGAGAAGTTCTTCGCCAAGAGCATCAAGGACAATCCGCCGAAGACGCCGGAAGCGCAGGCGATCGCCGAGAAGATCCAGAACGGTCAGCTCAAGGTCCGCCTGCTGCCCAGCGACTCCGACACCGACGGCGGTTTCCGCCCGCCGGACAACCCCGGCGACACACCGACCCTCGAGGTGCGCAACCAGGGACGCACGCCCGCTTCCCAGCGAGGGACCGCGGAGTCGATGTACCACGAGGGCCAGCACCACCAGCAGTGGCTCGACGCCGGCAGCCCGGATCCGGAAGGGTTCTACGAGTATTACAAGAACAACTTCGCCTGGATGGAGACCGAGGCCGAGGTCACCGGCCGGAGCAGCATGCGCGGGCCGCCGTCCGACGAGCTGATCGCCAAGGTGAAGACCGACTTCCTCCCCTCGTACATCGAGGAGTTCGGCGAGCCGCCTCCGGGGTACCTCGAGAGCAACGAGATCCGTCCCACGCCGGAGCCGAAGTGCCCGACGTGCGATGGAGCGGACGAGGCACCTCCCGCGAGCAGTCTCGCGAGGGAGAAAACGACCGACCTCACGAAGGTCATGTCGCAGAGTGACGCTGACGAGTCGATCGTCGATCACTCACCGGTCCTCTATCGCGGCGATTCCCGCTCACCCGAGCAGATCAAGGCCGCAGGCGGCTTCACCGGCCGCAACCCGAACAATCAGATTTCCCTGGCCGACCACCTGCCCGTCAATCGGCCCGAAGGCCAGTGGGTCAGCGGGAGCAAGAGCGAGCAAGTGGCGTCCGTCTACGCGCGCGACCCGTATCCCATCGGAGAGCAACCGGTGAGTTACTTGGATCGGTTCAAGAGCGGTGGAACTGCTTACAAGTTCGTGCAGGATGGCGGCGTGGACGTGGACGCGGCCCAGGGTACCGGCCCGCTGGCCCAGGACAACCAAGAGGTCGCATTCTCCGAGCCCATTCCGTGGGAGAATGTTCATTCGTACGCTGAAGTGAAGCCGGCCCTCAATGCCGACAACACGTGGGCGACGAATGCCGATGGCAGCCACGTCGACCCGGATGCGCCACTTCAATGGGTCAAGAACCCCGACTACACGGGACCCAAGTTGCCCGGAGATCCCTGATGCCTCTCGCTCTGATGACGGTCACGCGGGACGGCAAGAACATCTCGCTCCTGGCGCTCCGGCCCGACGACGGCATCCAGGCGATCGGACCGCACGCCGTCGTCGGCCAGATGGATCCCGGTCCGGACGGGCAACCGCTGTGGGCAACCTTCCGCCGCAACAAGACCTTCGTCGACTTCTTCACCCGCTTCATGCGCGGCCAGTTGCCGGACCGGCCGGCGCTCCTCGAGGGGGAAGCGCGCGTGAAGCCAGGCGAATTCTTGTACGTGATCGACCCGCGCGTCGGCTCTGCGGACGGCGAGGTTGCCTTCGCCGAGATCGTCGGCTGGTACCGAACGGATCCGTCGGGCTCGCCCATTGCGTCCTCTTTCGAATACAACTCCGATCACCTGCTCGTGCGGAGCGATGGTGTCGAAAGTGGCATCTTGCGCGAGGCGAACCTCGCAAGTGCCGTTGGCCGCTCCGCCATCGCCTGATCGAGTCCCGTCGGTCCACCGGACGCGCGTATCGACTTCCAGGTAGAATCGCTCCCCGATGACCGATCCGCAGCTTGAGCGAACGATCGATCTGCTCACCACGCAGCTCCTGATCCGCCCGCGCGACGCGCACAAGCTGTTCCAGCTGGGGATGGCGTACCGCAACGCGGGCCGCATCGACCAAGCGATCGACGCGTACAAGCGCGCCATCGCCAGCAAGCCGACGCACGCCGAGGCGCACTTCAACCTGGCCGTCGCCTACCGGATGAAGGCGGACCTTCCGGCGGCCGTCGAGTCGTGGCGGCAGGCGGTGCTGCACAACGCCGAGCACGTGGAGGCGCACGCGCAGCTGGCGCAGGCGCTGGCGAAGCTCGGGGCGGCCGAGGAGTCGGCGACGGAGTACCGGCGGACGCTGGAGCTCGATGCGACGCACGTGCGCGCGATTCGCGAGCTGGGGCTCTTGCTCGCATCGAAGCAGGGGAACGACGAGGAAGCGGCGGCGCTCCTGGCGAAGGCGGCCGACGCCGACCCGGCGAACTTCGAGCTGCGCTTCGAGCTTGGACAAACGTACTACCGGCTGGAGCTGCTCGAGCAGGCGAAGGCGGCGCTGGCCGAGGCGCTGCGTCTCTCGCCCGAGTCTCCCGAGGCGATGCTGGCGCTCGCCCAGGTGCACGAGAAGCTGCGCGAGCACGCCGAGGCGGTTCGCCTGGCGAAGGGCGCGGTCACGAAGAACCCGGCCAACGCGAACGCCCAGCTGATCCTCGGGCGCAACCTCGGCGCGATGGAGCGCGACGAGGAGGCGGTGGTCGCGCTGAGGGCGGGGCTGGCGGCCTCCGAGTCCGTCAATCTGTACCTGAACCTGGCGCAGTCGCTGCACCGTCGCGGCGAGCATGCCGAAGCGGAGACGGTGTTCCGCGACGCGCTGCGGGTGGCGCCGGAAGATCCGCTGGCACACGCCGGCCTGGGCACCACGTTGAATGCGCTCGAGCGCTACGTGGACGCGCTCGACCCGCTGGAGACGGCGAGGAAGATCGATCCGTCGTGTGGGCTGGCCTTCGCGAGCCTGGGGCTGACGTACAGCAAGCTGGGGCGGCTCGCGGAGGCGGCGGCGGCCCTCGCGCGCGCCGACGAGCTCAATCCGGTCGACGCCGAGGTGCGCTTCACCATCGCCTCGCACTACCTGCAGCTGAAGGACACGACGCGCGCGCTCGAGATGCTCGGGCGGACCCTGGAGCTGAAGCCGGATCACGCGCCCGCGCTGTACACCACCGCGGTCATCCACGCCGGGGCCTCGCAGTGGGCGGAGGCGGTCGAGCCGCTGAAGCTGTCGCTCAAGGCGCGGCCCGAGCAAGTGGAGGCGCAGCGGCTGATGGGGAACGCGCTGTCGCACCTCGATCGACCGACCGAGGCGGTGGAGGCGTACAAGAAGCTGCTCGTCTCGCGGCCCGACGACTTCGACGCGCTCCTCGAGCTCGGGCGATGCCTCGGGCGGATCGATCGCGACGCGGACGCGGTGGCCGCCTTCGAGCGCGCCGCCACGCTGCAGCCGGACAATGCCGCGCCGCAGGCGGAGCTGGGGCTGGCGTACTCGCGGCTGAACAAGCCGACCGAGTCGGCGGCGGCCTTCAGCAAGGCGCTGAGCAAGGGGCTCGCCACGGGACAGGAACACCGCGACACGCGCATGCGTCTGGCGATGGAGCTGCGCACGACGAGGCGCCTGGAGGCCTCGGCGGAGGTGCTCGAGTCGCTGGTGAAGGACGTGCCCGACGATCTGGCCGGGTGGCGATTGCTCGGAAATGTACAGGCTGAGGCGGGGCACGATCAGCGCGCCGTCGACGCCTTCGAGCGGGCGCAGTGGCTGGAAGGCGACGACGCCGAGACGCGGCGGCGCATGGGCATCGCGCTGTACAAGCTGGGGCGCGGGCGCGAGGCGGTCCAGGCGCTCGAAGGGGCCATCAAGCTCGATCCGGCAGACGCCGAGGCGCACTTCGCACTGGGCAAGGCGCTCAAGGAGCTGGGTCGCCCGGAGACGCGCGCGCACTTCGAGAAGACCGTGGAGCTGTCGCCGGAGCACGCCGAGGCGCGGCTCGAGCTGGGGCACCTGCTCGAGGAGCAAGGGCAGCTCGAGGACGCGGCGCGGCTCTATCGCGAGGTGACGCGGCTGCGTCCCGAGGACGTGGCGGCCTACGAGCTCGCCGGCCGGGCGTACATGCGGGCGGGCGCGTTCAGCGAGGCGGTGGCGGCGTTCCGGCAGGTGGTCGCGCGGCGGCCAAACGAGGCGATCGCGCTGGCCGATCTCGGCGTGGCGCTGGCGCGCACGGGGCAGAACGAGGAGGCGATGTCGATGCTGGCGCGCAGCCTCGAGCACCGGCCGGCACACGCGGCGACCCTCCTCGAGCTGGCCCGCGCGAGCGTGAAGGCGGAGCGCTTCACGGACGCGGTCGATCACTACCGGACGGCGCTTGCGCTCGAACCCGGGACGACGGCGGCGAGCCTCGAGCTCGCGCAGCTCCTCGAGAAGCTGGGGCGGCCGCAGGACACCATCGCGACGCTCGAAGCGGCGGTGAGCGCCTCGCCCCGCGACGCCAAGGCGCTCCTCCGTCTGGGGACCGCGCTGCAGGACGGCAACCGGCT
>JAMFST010001254.1 GCA_026225435.1 Labilithrix luteola | reverse complement strand
TAGACGTGCCCCTTCACCTTGTACGGGCTCTGGCCCGCGGTGAAGCCGAGCAGCGCGGAGACCGTCGAGATGGGAATGGCCGGAAGCGACTTCACCAGCGGCACTCTACGACGCGGCGCGTCGTCACGAAGACAATCAAGCGGACCCTCCCGGCACACGGCCGCCACGCTATGGTGACCCGGCTTTTCGCAGGGCGCCACCCCGCGCTGCCACGCGCATTCTGGCGTACATGCGTACAAAAGGATATTTGACATGGACAGAGCGCTTCTCGAGCAACCCCTCGTCAACCCGTCGGCCCGCGTGCAGGCTCCGACCTCCGCCCCCGAGGCCAAGCGGCTGCAGGCGCTTTCCCCGTCCGACTACTGGCTGGCCATCGCCAAGGAGCTGGTGTGGGACACCCCGCCGGCCAAGGGGCTCGAAGGGAAGCTCGGCGACTTCACCTACTTCGCCGGCGCCCGCGGCAACGTCAGCGTCAACTGCCTCGACCGCTGGCCGGCCGAGCGCGTGGCCCTGCGCTACGAGCGCGAGGACGGCCTCAAGGAGACCTGGACCTTCGGCGAGCTCACCGACGCCGTCGCCCGCTTCGCCGCCGCGCTCGAGGACCTCGGCGTCGCCAAGGGGGACCGCGTGGCCATCTACGCCAGCAACGTCCCCGAGTCGTTCATCGCCATCCACGCCTGCTACCGCATCGGCGCCATCTACTCGGTCATCTTCGCCGGGTTCAGCGCCTCGGCGGTGCGCGACCGGATCGAGGACGCCGAGCCCAAGGTCATCGTCGTCACCGACGCGACGCTCCGCCGTGGCCGCTCGGTGCCGCTCAAGGCGACGCTCGACGAGGCGATGA
Source organism: Labilithrix luteola (assembly GCA_026225435.1). GTDB lineage: Bacteria > Myxococcota_A > Polyangia > Polyangiales > Polyangiaceae > JAMFST01. The sequence continues at coordinate 1,232 of JAMFST010001254.1, read as the reverse complement.
AGGGGTTGCCCCCGGCGAAGGTGATCGTCGCCCGCCGGGTCGACAAGGACTACCCGCTCGACGCGTCGAAGGGGGAGCTCGACTTCCAGGAGGTGCTCGCCACGTCCACCCGCCGCGCCAAGCCGGTCTCGATGGAGGCGAACGAGCCGGGCTTCCTCATCTACACCTCGGGCACCACCAGCAAGCCGAAGGGGCTCGTCCACGCGGGCCTCGGCTTCCTCGTCGGCACCTACGCCAACGTGAAGTGGTCGCTGAACCTCACCCCCGAGGACGTCTACTGGTGCACCGCCGACGTCGGCTGGCTCACCATGCCGATCTTCGCCCTGGTCGGCGGCCTGGCCAACGGCGCCACCCACGTGATCTTCGAGGGGAGCATCGACACCCCGACGGCGTCGCGCCCCTACGACATCATGGAGAGCTACGGCGTCACCAAGATCTTCACCGCCCCCACCGCGCTGCGCATGATGCGCCGGGCGGGCGACGCGCTCCTCGAGGGGCGCGACCTGTCCAAGCTGGCGCTGGTGTCGCTGGTCGGCGAGCCGCTCGATCCGGACACCTGGTACTGGACGCGGGACAAGCTGGGCAAGGGGCAGCTCTTCGTCAACAACACCTACGGGCAGACGGAGACCGGCACCGCCTGGTCGAGCAGCATGGTCGGCCTCACGCCGACCCGCCCGGGCAGCTGCGGGCACGCCCTGCCCGGCTACGTCGGCAAGGTGCTGCGCGACGACGGCTCCGAGTCGCCCCCCGGCGAGCTGGGCGCGCTCGTCCTCACCGAGCCGTTCCCCTGCCTCGCGCGCACCGTGTGGAACGACCACCCGCGCTACGTCGAGACGTACCTCAGCCAGTTCCCCGGGAAGTACTTCGCCTCCGACGCGGCGCTCTTCGACGGCGATGGACAATTGTGGGTCACCGGTCGCCTCGACGACGTGATCAACGTCGCCGGGCACCGCCTCGGCACGATGGAGCTCGAGGCGGCGCTGCTCACCCACGCCGCGGTCTCCGAGGCGGCCGTCGTCACCCAGCCGGACGACGTGAAGGGCGTGGTGCCGGTGGCCTTCGTCGTGCCGCGCGCCGGCCACGTCGACAGCAAGGAGCTCCGTGCCGAGCTCTCGCAGCGCATCGTCGACGCCGTCGGCGCCATCGCCAAGCCGGCGCACGTCTTCGTCGTGAGCACCGTGCCGCGCACGCGCAGCGGGAAGATCATGCGCCGCGTGCTGCGCGATCTGCTG
>JAMFST010001253.1 GCA_026225435.1 Labilithrix luteola | reverse complement strand
CCGCCGTGCCCGTGTCCGGCAACGTCTCGATCGCCAACCTCAAAGGCCCGGTCGACGTCGTCCGCGACGTGCACGGCATGGTGCACATCTACGCCACCACCGAGACCGACGTGGTCCGCGTCGAGGGCTACCAGCTGGCGCGTGACCGCACGACGCAGCTCGAGCTCCTGCGCCGCACGGCCGAAGGATCGATCGCCGAGATCGGCGGGGTCGCGGCGCTCGATCAGGACATCGCCATGCGCACCATCGGCCTCAAGCGCGTCGGCCAAGAAATGTACGACGCGCTCCCCGCCGGAGCGGAGAAGGACTGGCTCGACGCCTACGCCGACGGCATCACCCAGTTCAACGCGCGCCTGCAGACCGGCGCGGAGACGCTGCCGGCCGCGATGATCGGCCTGCCGGTGAGCCTGCTCGGCCCGTGGACCGGCGCCGACTGCCTGGCCATCGCCCGCTACCAGTCGTTCGACCTCTCCTACGACATCGAGGACGAGATCCAGGTCACCGCGTACACCCAGGCGGCGCAGAAGACGTTCTCCAGCACGGCGACGAACCCGGACGACCAGAAGCGCGCCGGCTTCCTCGTCGACACGCTCCGCTTCGATCGGCCGGATCCGACGACCATCCTCCCGGCGTTCCCCGATGACACCACCCTCACCGGCAAGACGCCGGTGACGAAGCCGCGCGTGATCACCGGCAGCAACGGCACGACCTCCGTCACGCGCCCGACGCTGAGCGACGCCACCTTGCAGTCGCTCGCCGGCTACCGCGCCGGCGCGCGCAAGGCTCGCGAGCTCCTCGGCCAGTTCGGCCAGGTCGGCTCCAACGACTTCATCGTCGGCGCCAACCTCACCGCCAACGGGCGCCCGCTGCTGGCCAACGATCCGCACCTGTCGCTCACCGCGCCGGCGGTCTTCTGGATGGTGCAGCTCAACGTGGTCAGCGACGATCCGACGCAGGCGCTCGACGTCGAGGGGACCGCCTTCCCCGGCATCCCGGGCATCATCCTCGGGCAGAACGAGCACGTCGCCTGGGGCGCGACCACCGCGTACTACGACGTCTCCGACTCCTACAGCGAGACGCTCAGCGCCGACGGCAGCTCGGTCATGTTCAACGGGCAGCCGGTGGCGCTGACCACCGCCAAGGAGATCATCCCGCTGCCGGGCGGCCAGAGCTACGAGTACGACGTGCAGATCGTGCCGCAGCACGGCCCCATCCTGCCGAACATCGATCCGACGACGCACATGGCGATCAAGGCGAGCGGCACCGCCGTCAGCGAGCGCTGGACCGGTGGTTCGCCGACCCACGATCTGGACTACGTCTACCAGCTGCTCCGCACCAAGAACGTCGAGGACGCGCGCACCGCGCTGCGCAGCTTCGGCAGCGGCGCGCAGAACTGGGTCTTCGCCGACGACTCGGGGAACATCTTCTACGACTCGATGAACCAGGTGCCGACGCGCGACAAGCGCGCCTTCACCTGGAACCCGGCGAGCTTCACCGGCACCTTGCCGATCTTCACCTTGCCGGGTGACGGGACGGCGGAGTGGATCGGCTACGTGCCGGAGAGCTTCGTTCCCCACGTGAAGAACCCGACCGCGGGCTTCATCGCGACGGCGAACAACCGCCAGGTTCCGCTGCCGGTCGCCAACGATCCGAGCTCGGGCACGCTGCCGGACGGCACGCCGATCTACCTCGGCGGCGAGTACTCCGACGGCTACCGCGCCGGGCGCATCACCTCGCTGCTCCAGGGGTTCATCACCGCCGGGCACAAGATCACGCCGGCGGATCTCGCCAGCATCCAGGCGGACTCGCGCTCCCCCTTCGGCGCCGCGCTCGCCCCCTCGCTCGCCAGCGCGCTGACCAAGGCCGCGGCCGAGAAGGCCGCGCCCGGAACGCACCCCGACCTGACCGCCATCGTCAACGACTCGCGCTACTCGGCGACGACGATGGCCGATCTGTCGGCCGCGCTCACCTCGTGGGCGAGCGCCGGCTACGACGCGACCAGCGGTGTCGATCCCGACACCAACAAGGGCATCGCCGACGACAACCGCGCCAGCTACGCGACGCTCCTCTTCAACACCTGGCTGTACGAGATGCTGGGGCACGTGTTCGGCGACGAGGTCGCCGCCATGGGGCAGACCTCGATGTGGCTCGATCCCGCCTCGTCGCTCGTCTACCTGGAGACGGCGACCCCGACGACGCTGGCGACGTACGACGCGGCGACCGGTGACAGCATCCTCTTCGACGACATGACCACCAGCACCGTGATCGAGTCGCGCGACCAGCGGGCCATCTCCGCGGTGCTCGACGCCTTCGACTACCTGAAGACGCAGATCGCCGGCGACCCGAGCGGCTACCGCTGGGGGCTGGTCCACACGATCACCTTCGAGTCGCTGGTCTCGGCCTGGTCGCCCCTGAGCATCCCCGACGGCCGCTTCCCCTTCGGGTACCCGCGCCACGGCGACTGCAGCTCGGTCGATCAGTCCTGCTTCCTCCCGGGGACGGCGCTGCCGACCACACTGCCGCTCACCTCGGCCTTCAAGTACAGCGAGGGGCCGTCGCAGCGCTTCGTCTGTGACCTGGTCAGCGGCGCTCCGGCGGGCAACAACGCGCTGCCGGGCGGCGAGATCTGGGACAACACCAGCCCGCACTTCTCCGACGAGGTCGACAGCTTCTGGCGGCGGAACCTGAACCACCCGCTGCCGTTCACGATGGCCGACGTCGTCAGCGCCGCCGACACGTCGACCCCGGCGCACATCACGTACAACAGCAACTGAGACGTCAGATCAGTCGGTCGCGGGTCCACGCGTCGCCGTCTTCGCGACGACGCGCGGACTGCACCTTTCCTGCCGAGAGGAACACCTCGGCGGGGAGCGCGCGACCGTTGTAGCGGCTCGCCATGGTGAAGCCGTAGGCGCCCGCGTCGAGCAGAGCGACCTGCGCGGGCGCGACCTCGGGGAACGGATGGACGCCGAAGTCGTCGGAGCTCTCGCACACGGGGCCGGCGATGCGGGTGGAGACGCGCGGCGAGGGCTGCCTCCCCTCCTCGAGCGGCACGATGCGGTGGTGCGCGCCGTACATCGCCGGGCGCACGAGGTCGTTCATGCCGGCGTCGACGAACACCCAGCGTCGGGCGCCGCTGCGCTTCTCCTGGATGACGGTGGCGAGGAGCACGCCGTGGGTGGCGACAAGCGAGCGCCCCGGCTCGACGTAGAGCGCGAGATCGTCGAGGCCGCTCTCCCGCTGCGCCTCACGCGCGGCGCGGACGAACTCCGCCGGACGGGCGCCGGGCCCCTGCCCGTAGTCGACGCCGAAGCCGCCGCCGCAGTCGACGAAGGCCAGCTCCGGCGCGACCGGCGTGTCCCCGCGGCGCATCTCCGCGGCGAGCGCGAACAGCTCCACGGCGGCGCGGCGGTACGGCTCGACCTGGGTGAGCTGCGAGCCGACGTGACTGGCGATCCCGGCGAGCTGCACCTCGG
>JAMFST010001252.1 GCA_026225435.1 Labilithrix luteola | reverse complement strand
GTGCTCGAGGTACGCCGCCTCGTGCACCGAGACGAGGTCGACCACGCTGCGCCATAGCCACGACGGTGCATCCAGCGAGCGCGTCGCCGAGCGCTTGAGCGCGTTCGACCAGGACTTGCGCTCGCCGTCGTCGAGCTGCCGCGCGTGCGCCCGGCCGACCACGGTGGCGAGGAAGCCGGCCACCTGCGTCGCCTGCTCCTGATCGAGCTGCTCGATCTCGATCTTCAGGTCCTGCGGCAACAGCTCGCGGAGGAACACCGAGCGACCGAAGAGCGTCGCGGCGGTCATCCGCTCTCCGAGGAACGGCGCCAGGTTGCGCGCCGCAGTCACCACGCGCAGCCCCTGGTCGCGCGGCATCTTCGCGTGCGGATACGCCGGCGCGAGCGGCTTGATCGCCTCCTTCACGTCGACCAGGCACAGGTCGCCGCGGTGGACGTTCCCCTTGCGGCCGGCGACCGAGACCAGCGCGGCCAGCCGCAGCCGGCCGAGCGAGCTGCAGCCCTTCACCCAGTAGGCGACGTCGAGCAGGGTCACCTTGGCGCCGTCGTCACGCACCCGCAGCGCCGTCACCAGCCGGCGCACGTCCTCGTGCACGAGGAGCGACTCGACCTCGGCGCGCTCCTTCTCGTCGATCGACCAGAAGCGCGTGTTGCGTGGGATGGTCGGTTCGAGATCGTCGAGCCGCTCGACGAACAGGTTCTGCCAGGAGCGCCGCGCCGCTCGGTTGAGGACGAAGCGCACCGCCTCCGGCTTGCGCGTGGCCTGATCGCTGTCGTGCACCTCGCCGAGGAGCGCCGCCTGGTAGCCGCGCATCGCCGCCTCGAGCATCTTCGCCGTGGTCACGCCGGGCAGATCCGAGCCACGCGCGGCCATCGCCAGCGACAGGCACAGCCGCACCAGATCGTGCGCCGGGTTGCCGATCACCGCCTGGTCGAAGTCGCGCAGCTCCACCTCGACCCGACCGTCGGCGTTGGCCACCGGCCCGAGGTTGCCGATGTGGCAGTCACCGCAGATCCACGCCGCCGGGCCGGCCGGCACGGACTTCGAGCTGCCCCCCGCGAGCCACTCGTAGAACTTGGCGGTGCTGCCGCGCACGTAGGCGTGCGCGTTGCGAGCCATCTTCAGCTTCTGGCGCTCGGCCAGGGTGCGCGTCCGCTCGTCGCCGCGCGGCTCTTTCCATTTCGCCATGTCGTCTTGGTGACCTCAGTGAACCTGCGCCGGCTGCAGGATGAGCGGCGGCGGGTTCTTCTTCTCCAGCAGCTCCTTCACCCCGGCGAAGCTCTCGTTCGGGATGGTGATGGACAGCGAGTACTGCGCGACTCGCCACTGGCCGCCTTGCTTGACTACCACGCCGGTGCCGCGCGCCGGCCCGAGACGACCGGTGGCGAGCGTCTCGTCGAACCAGGCGATGCGGCCGTCCGGGTCCACGTCGATGTGCCGCTCGACCGCACGGAAGGCCCAGGCGGTCCCGCTGGCGAAGCGCGGGTGGGCGTAGGCGAGGAACTGGTCCTTCGTCCATCGCTCGGTCGCGTCCGTGCCGAGGAAGATCGCCTGGTCGGTGAAGTGGGCGAAGTAGGTCTTCTCGTCGGCGCGCGCCGCCGCGGCGTGGAAGTCGTCGAGCATCGCTCCGATGGCGGAAGCCGCACCGAGCGCGGCCATCGCCGACTGAGGCGGCGGTCGAGACTCGCCGGCACAGCCGGAGAGCGTGAGGAGCAGGCCTGCCGAGAGAGCCATGGCGCGGAGCATGACCGGCGACGGTAGCCAATTTTACGCGCGCGGGATCGCACACTCTCTTCTCAGCCGGTCCACCTCGCGCTCTCCTGGACAGCACATGAGGCGACAGCCATGAGCGGCGGCGTGAAGGTCACGGTCAGCATGGGCGGCAAGACCGTCCGCGTCGAGGACGTGAAGGACGCGCGCGTCCGCGCCGGCTTGCTCAGCGCCGCGCAGCAGGTCGACACCACCCTCGGCCCGGTGACGTGCGCCGAGCACGGGCGCGGCGCGACCAACGTGCGGGTCCACTTCGACAAGAACGGCGCCGCCGACCTCAAGTACGACTCCTGCTGCGCCGCGCTCGGCGAGCAGATCCGCAAGGTCCTTGGATGAACCAGGAGAAACCATCATGAAAACCATCTCTGCTCTCGTATCGGTTGCCGCCTCGGCGCTCGCGCTGGCC
>JAMFST010001251.1 GCA_026225435.1 Labilithrix luteola | reverse complement strand
GGTGGCCAGCCGGGCTCCACGAGCTCGCCGGTCGTGGTCGCCGCTCCGGGCCAGGTGATCAACGGGGTGGTCGACATCACCACGGTCGACAACACCTGCGCCACCTGCGGGCTCTTCGTCGTGTACGGGACAACCAGCTTCGCGGGCTGCCTCCCCGGCGAGTATGGCGGCGACTGGCCCGGCCTCGGCGCCACCGGCCTGACCTTCTCGATCGCCGCCCCCTCGACGCCGGGCGTCTATCCCATCCTCCTCGGCTTCGATGCGATGGGCTCCAACAGCTGCATGCAGGCCGAGCAGCAGGAGATCCCGTCCTTCCGCGAAGCTCTCCTGCCGCCGGTGGGGATCATCATCGTCCCCTGACGCGGCGTCACCGTAGCGCGCGCATCAGGGCACGTTGAACTTGTAGCGAGTCGTCGTGTCGGCGGCGACGGTGACCAGGGAGGTCAGCGTCTTGCCGTCGGGCGTGCTGCACGTGAGGTGGTGCACGCCGGCGGAGAGCTGGATGCCGGCGACCGGCGTGGCGCCGCGCCCCTGGCCGTCGACCGAGAGATTGCACCAGCCGCCGGACGCGCCGACGTTGAGCTTCCCGTTCCCCGCCGACGCCGGGACCGCGACGGCGCTGCTGCTGCCGCCGTTCCCGTGCGTGCCTCCGGAGTGGCGGGACGAGCCGCTCCCGTTGCCGCCGTTGCTCCCGCCGTTGGCGGCGAGCGCGCCGGAGTCCGCCGCCGAGCCCGCGCTGGCCGGGATCATGGCGATGTCGATCACCTTGTGCTCCGACGGAGCGCCGGCGAACGTGACCTCCTGCGAGCGGTAGCCCGGCGCGTCCACCGTCAGCGTGTGCGGCGCGTCGGAGGTCAGCCCTTCGTACAAATTTCCAATCATCGGCCGGCCGTCGAGGGCGAACACCGGCTTCACGTCGGCGGGCGTCACGTTCACCTCGGCCACCACCGACCCGCGGCTCAGCGGCACGCTCAGCTGCGACGACGGCGCCGCCGCGGTGAGGGTCACCGTCTGCTTCTCCTGCTCGAAGCCGTCCTTGGTCAGCTTGATGGTCAGCGGCGAGTCGAAGGGGAGCTGCGTCACCGTGAACGGCGTCGCCTCGGCGCGCAAGTCTCCGTCGATCCAGATGGCCGCGCCCGGGGGATTGGTGACGATGGAGACCGTCCCCTTCTTCGCCACGCTGCCGGTGACGTCGATGGCCGGGACCTTGGAGCGGATGTTCCGCAGCCACAGCGCCGTGCCGCCGCCGATCCCGAGGATCAGCGCCAGGGTCGCCGCCACGCCGAACGCCAGCCCGGTGCCCCCGCGATCCCGCCGCCGGCGGATGCCGACGTCGGTCAGCGTGCGTGTCGCCCCGGGCGCGCTCCCTGCGCTCCCCGAGCGATGCCCGTCGTGCTGCCCGGAGTCCTCGTTGAGGACCCCCGGATCCTGCAGGTCGATGATGTCGGCGAGCGCCTTGCCCTGGAGGAGCGCTTCCTTCTGGAACTGGAGCTTCTGCTCGAACAGGTTCCCCATGAACTCGGTCAGCGCGATCCCGCTGACGCGGATCCCGTGGCTGCGGACGAACTCCTCGAGGTCGGCCTGCATCTCCCGCGCGCTCTGGAAGCGGTCCTCGCGATCCTTGGCGAGCGCCCGCATCACGATCAGCTCGAGCTCCGGCGAGTAGCCGGCCTTCACCATCGAGGGGAGGGGGTACTCGCGATCGCAGATCAGCTTCAGCGTCTCGTACTCGCTGGCCCCCTTGAAGAGCCGCTTGCCGGTGGTGAGCTCGAAGAGCATGACGCCGGTGGCGAAGATGTCGGTGCGCCAGTCGACCGGGACGCCGCGCGCCTGCTCCGGCGACATGTACGGGACCTTGCCTTTGAGCTTCCCGTCGCGCGTCTCCTCGACCAGCTTGGAGTCGCTCTTGGCGATGCCGAAGTCGACGATCTTCACGTCGCCGCTGAAGCCGACGATGACGTTCTGCGGGGAGATGTCCCGATGCACGATGCGGAGAGCGGTGCCGTCGAGATCGCGCTTCTCGTGGGCGTAAGCGAGGCCGGCGCACATGCCGAGGACGATGGCGATGGCGTGCTCGAGGGGGAACTCGGCGATCCCCTTCTTCTTCATCTGCCGGACCATCGAGCGCAGGTCTTCCCCGTGCACGTGCTCCATGGCGATGTAATAGGTGTGGTCCACCTGCCCGACGTCGAAGATCTGGACGATGTTCGGATGCGAGAGCGTCGCCGCGATGCGCGCCTCGTGGAGGAACATGTCGATGAACGCGCGGTCCTGGTTCATCGCCGGGAGGATGCGCTTGATGACGAGCAGCTTCTCGAAGCCGGCCACGCTGCGCTGGATGGCGAGGAACAGCTCCGCCATGCCGCCGGTCGCCAGCTTGCGGATGAGGGTGTACTTGCCGAAGCGCTTCGGCAGCCCCTCCATCTCGCTCGCCATCACGTTCCGCAGCGACGGATTCTCCGCGGGCACCACCTTGGCGCCGGGCTCGCTGAACGGGTGATACGGGCGGGGCGGATCGGACATCGTCGAAGGTAGCGAGCGGACGTGCCGGCGCGAATGGAACGTTAGTCGGGGGGCTCCAGCCGGTCAATCAAGCCACTTTCGTGTTCGGCAGCTAACGTGACCAGAGCCTCGTGCTGTCCATCGGGGAACCGATCGCCCCGCCAGACGTCGAAGAGGAATCCTCGTGAAGACCTTCCCCCGCCAGCTCTTCCTCGCCCCCGTCGTCCTCGCTGCGCTGTCGGGCTGTGCCGCGTCGCCTGCCGCCCCAGCCGTCCCACCTCCCATGGCCATCGCCGTCTCGCCGCAGATCCTCGGCCCCCACGCCGAGGGGACGCCGCGGGAGCTGCGGCAGACGGCCGAGCGAGCGCTGGCGGCCCAGAAGTTCCGCGAGGCGGCCGACGCCCTCGAGACGCTGCTCGCGTCCCACGATCCGAGCGTGGAGGGCGACCGGGCGGTGCTCCTCTACGACCTGGCGACCGCCTACGAAGGGCTGGAGGATCTGGCCAGGGCGCGCGAGACCTACCGGCAGATCTCCTCGACCTTTCCCGCCAGCGTCCAGGCTCGCGGAGCTCTTGCCCGCGAGGAGCTCCTCGACGTGTACCTCGAGGACTGGTCGCGCCTCGGGGTGGTCGCCGCGGCGCTCCTTGCCCGCACCGACGTCGACGAGGTGGACCGCCTCACCGGTCTCGGAGCCCGCGGTCTCGCC
>JAMFST010001250.1 GCA_026225435.1 Labilithrix luteola | reverse complement strand
CGTGGAGCGAGACGGGGATCGAGACGAGCTGGCGGTGGCGCACGAGCGGAATCGCGCGGCTCGAGGAGCAGGTGTACGAGCTCCATCAGGCCCGCGACGCTCCGGAGCTGCCCTCGCCCCTCGTCACACTCCGACGCGAGCGCGTCTCCGTCGTCGCCCAGCATGCGGTGCTCAACGCCGGCCTGCCGACATTCGTGATGCTGGCGATTGTCACCGCGCTCGTGGGCTTGCTCAGTCTGTTCATCGGATGGCGAGGAACTGCCGTCACGCTGCTCGCTCAGCGGGGCCGCGCTGGTGGCCTGTGCTCTCGTGCTGCAGTGACGGCGCCGCTATTGAACCTTCATGGCCGACGCGCTCCAGAACGAGAACGATGACTTTCGCGCTTGGGTGGACGGCGCTTCCATCCAGATCAAGTCCGTCACTGGACGCGGCGACCCGGTGGACTTCGGCACCGACGAGGTGCGCGCCATCATCGCGGCGCTGACGCGAATGGCGGAGCACATCGATGGTGATGGCACGTGACACGAGCGTCGCGCGCCATCCGCTCGGCACCTCGAATCAAACCCGCTCCCCCACTGTCTCACCCGCGCGATGATCTGCAACTTCTGCGGCGACCCAGCGGCGCACCCGGCCACCGGCCGCGTGTACGGACCGAGCACCGAAGCGGCGGGCGATCACCTCGCGCGCCGGTGACGACGTTCACGATCGCTCCACCGTGACCCGCAGCGGCGCACCGCGTGCTCTGGCGATCGAGATCGTCCGTGCGGCGAGCGCGTCCGCCTCGTCGGGGCCACAGCACTGCGCGACGGCGCGACCTGCCCAGTGGACTCGCATCGCGAGGTAGGTGGCCTCGGTCACGGGGACAGAGAGCGCTTGCTGGAAGATCTCGATCACGTCGTGCAGGGGTGAGCGGTCGTCGTCCCACGCGACCACGAAGGCCGCGCCGGGCGGGACGTGCTGGTCGCTCCAGGACATCTCGATGCGCGGAGGTGTCTGCCAGGTGGCTCCCTGGCTGGCGAAGAGCTCGCGGGTCGACGCCTCCGCCGCGCAGAGCGCGTGAAGGAACGCGCCCAGCAGGAGGGCGACATCCGCGGACGGCTGCGTCCGGGTAACGTCACGAAGAAGCTGGGTGACCTCCGCGGACGACGCCGGCGCGACGTCCGTGGTCGCCGCGCCGATCGCGTCCAGCGCGGCGTCGAGGGCGGACCGAAGCGCGTCGACGGAGACGCCACCCGGCTGCAGGGTCGAGGGGATCGCCGGGATGGCGAGGAGCGCCCGGGCCAGATGATGCGCGCCGACGGTCGCGTGGCGGCGCCGCGTCGCCTCCTCCAGCGCGACGGACAGGACGGCCTGGAGCTCCCCCGCGGCGCGCTCGCGGAGATGGCGCGTTCGTACCGTCGCCACGCACGCTGCGATGAGCACGCCGCCGCTTATCGCGAGGATGATCGGGACCCACAGCTCCATCGCCGTTGGAGCCTACTCGCGCGGCGCCAGCGGCGCCCGTCGCTCCGAGGTAACCTCGTGCAGTGTCTACGCTCTTCGGTCGCGTCGTGCGCCTCCGCTCGACCTTGCTCTTACGCTGATCGCCTGCGCGGGGCACAGCCAGCGAGTCATTGTCGTCGGTCACAAGGCGGGCTTCGTCGGCGTGGAGGCGCCGATGCCGTCGACCTGGCCGCTCCGGGTCGCGCTCACGCCGGTGCCGAGCGAACGCGGCTGTGCGGCGCTCACCTCACGGCACGAACACCATCCGCTTCCCCTCGCTCCCCTTCGCGCTCCACGTCTCCTCGACCTTCGCCAGCGGCACGCTCTCCGCCACCACCGGCAGGCTCCCCGCGGCCAGCTCCGCCACCAGCTGCGGCAGCTCAGCGACGATGGCGCGCGCGGAGACCGAGCCCTGGCCGCTGCCCATGATGCGCAGGTTGGTCGAGCGCAGGAGCGCGGACGGGAGCGCGATGTCCGGGCCGGCGACGGAGCCGATCTGGATCCAGTCGAGCGGGCGGCTGCGATCTTTGCGCCCCTTGGCGAGAGCCATCATCGCCTGCACCGCGGGCTCGCCCCAGACGTAGTCGAGGACGATGTCGACCTCGGCGGCGGCTTCGGCGAGCGCTCGCGCGACCTCGGCGGGATCCCCCTTGAGACCGACGATCTGATCGGCCGCGCTGCCGGCGAGCTTGTCGATCTCGCGGCCGGCGGCGACGAGGCGACCGGCGCCGAGACGCTTGGCCACCTGGAGCGCCATCTGCCCGGCGTTCCCCGTCGCACCGATGACCAGCACGCTCTGCCCCGGTTTGATCTGCGTGCGCATGCGCAGGGCGATCCACGAGGACATGGCGGGGTTCATCGCGGCGGCGATGGTGGCGGGGTCGACCCCGGCGGGGAGGGCGACGCAGCGGCGGCGGTCGGCGATGACCTGCTCGGCCATGGTGCCGAAGGGCGTGTCGTGGACCACGCAGTAGACGCGCTGGCCGTCCGGCAGCTCGCCGACGGCGTCGATGCCGGGGATCATCGGGAGCACCCGCTCGTCGGCGTAGTGCGCACCCGCGGCGCCCGAGCGAACGCGCGGGTGGAGACCGGCGGCGAGGACCTTCACGACCACCTCGTCCTCCCCGTTCGGCGCGGGCAGATCGAAATCCTCGTAGCGGGGGGCGTGATCGAACGAGCGGACGACGGCGGCGTGCATGGCTTGCTCCTGGGGGTGACGCGAGATATCGTTCGTGACACAAACAAGATGGTTCGTGAGACAAACAAAGTCAAGCCGGCGACGCCCGGTGCGATCGCCGAGGTCGACGCGCTGGTGCTGCTCTCGCTGGCGGTGATGGAGCGGATGCAGCAGGTGGGCGATCGGCACGAGCTGTCGATCGTGCAGATGCGCCTCCTCGGGATCCTGCGCGACCGCGAGCCGGGGATGCAGGATCTGGCCCGGGTGCTGAAGCTGGACAAGTCGAGCGTGAGCGGGCTGGTGGACCGGGCGGAGCGGCGCGGGCTGGTGGCGCGCGCGGGGCGCGAGGATGATCGCCGCGCCGTTCACGTCAGCTTGACGGCGACGGGGCGGAAGCTGGTGAAGGTCGTGGAGAAGGATCTGGCCGAGGAGATGGGCCGGCTGGTGAGCGCGCTCTCCGAGGGGGAGCGAAGGCAGGTCTCGGCGCTGGCGAACAAGATTCTCGCGGGGATCTCGACCGTTTGAATATTCCGGTGGGATGAGGTGTCCCAAGGTCATGAAACCGGCTCTCCGCCTCGTCTCCAGCTTCGGCGCTCTCGTCGCCTCCTTCGTCCTTTCGGCCTGTGCCGCGGACCTGTCCCCGCAAGGGGCGCAGGTGCAGGTCTCCGACGAGCACATGGTGCGCCACTGCCAGTACATCGGTGACGTCACCGGCAACTCGGGCGACGCGGCCACGGCCCGCAACGACGCGCGCAATCGCGCGGCCGCCATGGGAGCGACCAACGTGGTCTTTATCGGCCAGGGGCGCTCCGTGTCCGGCGAGGTGATGCCCGTCGACTCGAACGGCCGCGCCTATCGCTGCCCGGCCGGTGAGCAGCCTCCGCCCGCTTCGGCCGCGCCGCCGGCTCCTCCGGTCCCGGCGCCCGGGACCTGATCGCGCGTCACCTCGGGCGCGTCACGCTCGCGTCGGAGCGCCCTTGACGGCGTCCCCCGCGGCGATCTCCACCTCCTTCGTCGTCGGCTCCACCAGGGGAGTCAGACGGCGAAGCGGGACGAGGAGGAACAGGAGCAGGAACGAGACGATGGCGCCCACGCCGAACACGGTGGCGTAGCCGTACACCTGCGCGAACACACCTGCAGCCATCGGGACGGGCGCCTTGCCGAGCATCTCGATGTTGGCCAGCAGCGTGTAGTGCGTCGCGCCGACGCGGCGATCGGTCTGCCCCATCATGTAGGCAAAGACCGCGGTGGTGAGCAGGCCGCCGAAGAAGTGCTCGGCGACGGTGCTCCAGATGACGGCACTCTCGGTCGGATGGCCGAGCGTGAGCCCGAAGACGGCGATCAGCGGGAGGAGCCGCAGCACGGCGGACACGGCGACCG
>JAMFST010001249.1 GCA_026225435.1 Labilithrix luteola | reverse complement strand
GGTGGCGTCGCTCGCCGCGGAGGTCGGCCTCTCGCGCTCGGTCTTCGCAGCGCGCTTCACCCAGCTCGTCGGTGAGCCACCGCTCGGCTACCTGACGAACCTGCGCATGCAGAAGGCGACCACGCTCCTGCGCGAGGGAGCGACGCTGGCGAAGGCGTCGACCCTGACGGGCTACGCCTCGGAGGCCTCGTTCAGCCATGCGTTCCGTCAGTGGTCGGGCGTCGCCCCCGGCGCCTGGCGGCGCAAGGCCAAGGGGGCGACCGCGTGAACGCGCGTCTGCGACGGCCGATCCGATGGTCCCCGTGGCCCCGATGACGATGATCTTCATACCGAAGACCGCGTCCCACATCGCGCTACGTCCCGCTCCCGATCTGTACGCCGGCGGCCGGCGCGCATTGACCGATGTTCGGAGGGTCGAAACAATCGACGCATGAACGAGCCGTATCGTTACAACCCGCCGGTCGTGATGCCTCCGAGCGAGGACGAGCGCTACCTCAAGGTGCTCAGCGTCTGTCACTACGTCTGCGCGGGGCTCGTCGCCTTCATGATGGTGATCCCGGCGCTGTACATCGTGCTCGGCATGATGGCGGACAGCCTCCCCATGGCGCCGCCGAACGCCGCGCGCCACGGCGCCGATCCCGGCGCGATGATGGGTGGCATCTTCATCGCCCTCGGCATCGCCGGCGTCGTCCTCTGCCTGGGGATCGCCGCCATGCTCGTCTTCGTGGGCCGAGCACTGGCCGCGCGCACACGGTCGACGCTCATCATCGTGAGCGCCTGCGTCATGTGCCTGTGGGTCCCGATCGGCACCGTGCTCGGGGTGTTCACCCTCGTGCTCATGCAGCGCCCGGGGATGAAGGCGCTGTTCAATCCGATGACTCCGTATCAGTGAACCTTCACGCAGATCGGCTCGCCGTAGTTGCACGCGCTGAGCGGCGTCTCGTTGTTGCACGACCAGGACCAGCCTGACGCGAGCTTGCCGGTGCAGTCGGACGGCTGGTCGCAGCTCTGGAACTTCGCCGTGCTGCAGTCGGGCACGTCGTCCGCGGCGATGCAGACCGGCTCGGAGTAGTTGCAGGCGCTGAGCGGGGTCTCGTTGGTGCAGCCCCAGGACCAGCCGGAGGGGAGCGCGCCGGCGCAGTCGCTCGGCTCGTCGCACGTCTGGTACTGCGCGGTGTCGCAGTCGATCGGCTTGCCGGCGATGCCGCCGTGCGCTTCACAGGCGTCGACGACGCACGCGCTGGCGATGCAGGCCCAGGCGTCGGCCTGCTCGGTGCCGTCGGAGCAGGTCTGCGTCTTTCCCGAGGAGAGCTTGCCGGTGCAGTCGGCGACCGTCTGACACGCCTTGGCGCTGTCCGCACCGACCGTCTCGGCGGCGGCGGAGCTGCCCGCGCCGTCGGAGCTTCCGCCGCACGCGACGAGGACGGATGTGAGGACGACGGCGGCCACGGCTGAGAGCGTCTTCATGGGCGGCTCAGGTAGCAGCCGTCGAAACGAATGCACACACTATCTTACGTAAACGCTCACGTCGGCGTCACGCCCACCGGAGCGACGGATGCGCGAAGTCGGCGAAAGGACTCAGGTCGACTCGGCCACCCGCACGATCGCGTCGCGAACGAAGCGGCAGGCGGGGTCGCTGTCGAGCGCCTTGGGCCACAGGAGCTCGACCTGGCCGACGGTGATGTCGAAGGGGACCGTCGCCATGCGCAGCTTCGGTCGCGCGAGGAGGATCTGGCGCCCGACGAGGACCGGAACGGTGGCGACCAGGCGGCTCCCCTCGACGATGGCGCCGATGCTGCTGAAGCTCGAGACCGACACGCGCACGTTGCGCTCGCGGTTGTAGTGGCTCTCGATGACGCCGCGAAAGTCGCCGTTGTACGAGACGACGACGTGATCCTGCGCGAGGTAGGCGCGCTCGGTCGGGCGCGCACCGAGACGGACGAAGCGTGGATCGAAGACGCAGACGTGGTGGCTCTTCAGCAGCGGACGACGCGCGACCGACCCCGGCACCTCGTCGACCGAGGTGACCGCGACGTCGATGCGCCGCGTGGCGATCGCCTCGTTGACCGTGCGGAACTGGATCGACAGGCACGCGAGGCGCATGCGCGGGGCGGCGTTCTCGAGGAAGCGGAGCAGCGGAGGCAGGAGCGCGTCGTGGGCGCCGTCGGAGAGGCCGACGCGGATGGTGCGCTCGGTGGTCTTCGGATCGAAGCGCGCGGGGGAGAGCGCCGCCTGCATGATCGCGTCGAGGTGCGGGCGAGCCTCGGCCACCAGCCGCGCCCCTCGCTCTGTCAGCACCACGCCGCGCCCGTGGCGGATCACGATCGACTCGCCGATGGCCGCTCGCAGGCGCCCGAGCGCCGCGCTTATCGCCGATTGCGTGAGGTACAGGCGCGCCGCCGCGGCCGTCACCGAGCTGGTGTCCGCCACGGCGACGAGCACCGGGAGCAGGTTGAGATCGAGGTCTCTCGCATGAACCACGTTCATGACTTCCATCTACCCTATTCGATGGTTCATTCCACTCGGGGGATTACCTTCCGCTCATGTCCAGCAACCACTCCAGCGTCCTCGGCGGCTCCTTCGCCTTTCCCGGCACCTCGCTCGCGGTGAATCGCATCGGCTACGGCGCCATGCAGCTCGCCGGTCCCGGTGTCTTCGGCCCGCCGAAGGACGAAGCCGCCGCCCTCGCCGTCCTTCGCCAGGCGGTCGAAGCCGGCGTGAATCACCTCGACACCAGCGAGGCGTACGGCCCCTTCGTCACCAACCAGATCATCAAGAAGGCGCTCCATCCGTACGCGCCGGGGCTCGTGATCGTCAGCAAGATCGGCGGCAAGCGAGGCGCCGACAAGTCGTGGCAGCGAGCCAATTCCGCGGCGGAGATGAAGGAGCAGGTCCATTCGAACCTGAAGAACCTCGGTCTCGAGGCGCTCGACGTCGTGAACTACCGCCACATGACCGCGAGCCAGGGGCCGGAAGAAGGATCGATCGCCGAGCAGATCGGTGCGCTGGCCGACTTCAAGCGTGAGGGTCTCATCCGCCACATCGGCGTGAGCACGGTCACCGCCAGGCAGATCGCCGAGGCGCGGAGCATCACCGAGATCGTGTGCGTGCAGAACATGTACAACGTCGCCTACCGCGCGGACGACCCGCTCATCGACGATCTGGCGAAGAGCGGCATCGCCTACGTCCCCTACTTCCCGCTCGGCGGCTTCAGCCCGCTGCAGTCGGCGGCGCTGTCCGCGGTGGCAGCGGAGCTCGGGTCGACACCGCTGCAGGCCGCGCTCGCGTGGCTGCTGCACCGCTCGGCGAACATCCTGCTCATTCCCGGGACCTCGTCGAGCGCGCACCTGGCGGAGAACCTGGCGGTCGGGAAGCTGCAGCTGACGCCGAAGATGGTGGCCACGCTCGACGCCTCCGCGGGCTGACCGCCGACTACGCTGCGCCGAACATGCCGTCGGCCACCGCGTCGCGCAGGCGCGCTTCGACGTACGCCCACAGCGGCGGACATCCGCGACGGATCGGCTCCTCGACCTTGGCGACCACGCGGTCGTAGCTGATTCCGTTCTCTCGCCAGCTCTGGCCGCCGTTCGCGAGGTTCTGCAGGACCGGCATGGCCCGGTCGATGGCGTGAGCGAGGCGCGCCTCGGGCGAGTCGGCCTGGTCGAACTCCTCCCACAGCGCGATCATCTTCTGCCCGGCGGGAGCGGGGGCAAGGTGGCAGACGCGCTCGACCGCAGCTCGCTCGGCGCGGCGGCGGGCCGCCCAGTCGGTGTCGGCGAAGGCGAAGACGTCGCCGGCGACGATCTCCCCGAGATCGTGAACGAGCAGCATGCCCACCACGCGCGAGACGTCGAGCGGCGCGCCGCCGGTCTCGCC
>JAMFST010001248.1 GCA_026225435.1 Labilithrix luteola | reverse complement strand
CGGGTCTCCCCCAGCGCGTAGCGGACCTGGCGGTAGGCCTGCGGGACGTAGGCGGCGGCGCTGCCCGGGTATTTGAGGCGCGGGCCGCCGCTGGGTGGGTCGTAGCGGTCGTCGATAACTGGTTGCTTGACGTCGGCGTCGTAGCGGCGTTGCAGCGCCTGCGCCGACTTCGCTGCCTTCGACTCGGGGAGGCGCGGCCCGTCCGGGGACGAAGGCGGCTGGGCGTCGATCGCGCGGGAGAGGCGGTCGAGGCCGCGGTCGAGGTTGTGAATGGCCGCATCGAGCACTTTGAAGCGAAGGTGGCTGTCTTTGCCTTCGACGCGCAGGTCACGGTGAACCGTGGCCAACTGCTCTCGGGCGCTGGCGGGAACGGCGGAAACGGTGGCGCAGCTGGCGCGGCAGGACAGGCGACCCCACCCCATGAACTTCTCCCCGGCGGGTGCGAGGGCTGCTCGAAAAAGGCGGGCGGCGCCTGCGGCTGCACGAGCTCGGGAGGCGGTGGAGATAGACCGGGCGGCCCGGGTATCCCGGGGACGGCCGGCGCTGCGGGGGTAGCGGGCGCCGGCGGTGCCGGAGGCGACTCGTTCGCGCTCTACCAGAACGCGACCAACGTCAACGTCACCAACTCAACGGAGACGATTCTGCTCCCGGGCGCGGCCGGAGCGGGAGGCGCGGGGTCGCCCGCCGGTACCGCTGCAGCGCAGGCTTCTCCGGCAGGCTTGCCGGGGCGCTCGGGCACGCACAACGGATGACACTCCCGCTGACGCCCGGAACCACCTAGCGGACTCGCGCGTTCCCCGAGCTTGTTCTTCCTCCTCTCCAAGATCCTCGACCTCGCGATCGCCCCCCTCTGCTGGGCGATCGCGCTCGTCGTCGTCGCGATCTTCGTCCGCAGCCCCCGGCGCCGCGCGCTTCTCCTCCTCCTCGCGGTGCTCGACCTGACGGTTCTCGCGTCGCCGCCGGTGGCGAACACGCTGATCCGGGCGATGGAGCTTCCCGCCGAGCAGTCCTATCGCCCCGACGTCACTTACGACACCGTCGTGCTCCTCGGCGGCATGGTCGAGGACAACATGTACGGCAGCGAGGACCCGCGCGCGGTCGGCTCGTTCAACCAGAACATCGAGCGGCTCCTGGCGACCTACGACCTGCTCCGCCAGAACAAGGCGAAGACGGCCATCCTCTCCGGCGGCCCGACCGAAGGCGGCGCCATCGAGGCGAACGTGCTCGCCAACCAGCTGGTCGCCTGGGGGATCGACCGCTCGCGCCTCCTGCTCGAGACCCACAGCCTCAACACGCACGACAACGCGATCGACAGCGCCGCGATCATCCGCCAGGAGGGCTTCCACACCATCCTCGTCGTGACCAGCGCCTTCCACGTGCCCCGTGCGCACGGCTGTTTCCGCGCCGTGGGGCTCGACGTGGACATGCTGCCGGTGGACTTCCACGGCTACGATCCGGCGCTCGGGAAGCACTCCATCTCGCCGCGCGCCTTCGCCTTCGAGCAGTCGACCGCGATGATCCGCGAGGTGGTGGGGCGGCTGGTCTACCGGCTGCACGGCTACAGCATCCCCTGACCCTCGTTTCAGTTCGCCAAGGACGAGCCAAACTCGCCTACTCTGCCCCCATGCGTCACTCGGTCTCGCTGGCAGCGTTCGTCGGGCTCGTGCTCGCGGGGACGGGCCAGGCACTCGCCCAGGCACCAGCGAAGGCGCCTCCGGTCTACGTCCTCACCCCGGACTCCAACGACGCCGACGAGCAGGCCGAAGCGCTCGCGGTCGCCATCCGCTCGCACGTGCGCGAGACCGCTGGGCCGGGGTCGCTGGGGGAGACGCCCAACTCGCTCGACAGCTTCCAGCAGGCGCTCCGCTGCCCGCGCACCCTGATGATGCTGTTCGATCAATTGCCGCACTTGCTGGCGGTACAGTTTCGGCCGGCCGTAACCCAGCTCTTCCTCGAAGGCATCGCGCAGCGCTTCAATATTGCGGTTT
>JAMFST010001247.1 GCA_026225435.1 Labilithrix luteola | reverse complement strand
GCCTGCCCGGCTCACCCGAGCCGCAGTGCCTCGACGTGGCCGCGCTCGCCTGGGAGGACGCCGCGGGGCTGATCGACGAGCGGTTTCCCGAGGCGGACCGGCCGGTGCTGAAGAAGCTGCGGCGGCTGCTGGCTCAGCGACCGCAGTAGTCGGCGCCTGCGCTCGCCGGCTGCCACGTGCCGTCAACGCACTGCTCGACCCCTCGCAGCGGATCGGAAGAGGAGTAGCAGTCGAGGTACCAGCAGCTGGCGAGCGATCCGCCGTCCGCCGTGCAGGCGGTGCCGAGGCGGGGACGCGCAGCCGGGCAGCCCGCGGCGGGCCGGGGGCAGACGAATACGGCGCCGCCGTCGGTGAGGGTCGTGCAGGTGCAGAAGTCGTCGCCGTAGTTGCAATCCACGCCCTGCGTGCACGCTCCCGCATCGAGGGCGGCGGCAGCCGAGGCTGGGCAGCCCGCGGTGTCGGCAGCGAGCGGCGTCGGGCAGACGGCTCCGGAGTCGGCGGGATCGATCGTGACGAAGACGCCGTTCTGGCAGACCTCGAACGCGTCGCACTCCGCGCGGACGTCGGTCCCCATCTCGACCGGCTGCCCCGCGTCGCACGGTCCGCCGGTGGGTCCGGCGTCGGGGACGGCGGCGTCGGAGCTCGCATCCGCGGAGGCGTCATGCGCGAGCGACGCAGCGTCGGCGACTACCGTCGCGTCGGCGTTCGCACCGGGCGAGCCCGCGTCACCGATGCCGGCATCGGCGGCATCGCTGTCGTCCGAGCCACAGGCCGCAGGAAGGAGGAGAGCGGCGAGGCAACCGGCGAGGTGCAGAAAACGTCGCATGGACGAAAAACTATCACGGACCAGCTACCCGCCAGCGGGCAGCGACGTAAAGAACTGCCACGACGCCTCGGCGCCCGCCGACCAGACCCAGTGTCCGAGGTCGTCGATCTCGCACCACACCACCGGCGTCGCGCGCGGGCAGCCGCGGTAGGCCTGGCACTCGGCGTAGCCGGTCGTCTCGCGCTCGTGCTCGTTGCAGCCGTCGACGTAGGCCCAGTACGACGCGCTGAACTCGCCGCTGTCGATGGTCACGCCGAAGTCCTGGTCGCCGTGGAGGATCATCGCCGCCGTCGGCTGCTCCCCTTCGCACTTGGGAAAGCCGTTCGCGTAGGCGAGCTTCTGCTCGTAAGGCGCGCCGCCCGCGTTCGAGGCGAAGGCGCGGAGGAGCCCAGGGCGGCGGCAGGCGATGAGGTTCGCGAGGAAGCCGCCGCTCGAGTAGCCGAAGGCGAAGACGCGGTGCGGGTCGATCCCGCCGCGGGCAATCACCTTGGCCACCAGCGCGTCGACGAAGCGGAGATCCGGGTTCGGATCGGCGCCGCCGAGCGTCCACGTGCTCGCCAGGCCATCGGGGTAGACGACCACCGCGTCGCCTTGCGACGCGAGCTCGTACGGGATGGCGGAGTGAAAGCTCTCCGCCGAGCCGCCGTCGCCGTGGAAGACGAGCACCAGCGCGCGCAGGCTGTCGCCGGAGGTCGGCGGCGTGTATGGGGTCGAGCCCGACCCCGAGGGATCGATCTCGACGTAACGCCGGGTCATCGCTCCGACCTGCATCGTCTGCACCGACGGCTCCAGGAACGCCGGAGGCGCCTTGGCAGCAGCTCGCGCAGCCGAGGCGACTGGAATCGGGGCGTGCGGAAGCGGACCCGCCGCTGCATCCACCGTCGCCACGCGGACCAGCGCGCGCTTGTGCAGCAGCCCGCGGAGCGGCCCGCCGAACAGGACGAAGACGAGGAAGACGAGGACCGCCAGCAGCACGTAGGTGCGCGTTGCCTTCGGCGGCTCCGGCGGCGGCGCCACCTACCTGCTCACTTAGCGACCGGCAGCCGCCGCTTCCCGCCCCCCGCGCCGCCGGAGCGATCGATCGTCGGCCCCGCGGTCTCCACGTTGCGCGAGCTCACCACGTCGACCAGCCGCTCGGCCACTTCGACGAAGCTCTGCGCGATGCTGCTCGAAGGCGCCGCTTGCACCACCGGCGTCCCCTTGTCGCCCCACTCGCGCACGCTCGCGTCGATGGGGATCTGACCGAGCAACGGCGCCATCGCAAAGTCCGCGATCGCCTGCCCGCCGCCTTTTCCGAACAGCTCGTGGCGCACGCCGGCCGAGTCGATGAAGAAGCTCATGTTCTCCACCACGCCGAGGATCGGGATGTTCACCTTGGTGCACATCGAGACGCTCTTGAAGACGTCGTCGGTCGCCACGTTCTGCGGCGTCGTCACGATCACCGCGCCGGTGACGGCGAGCTTCTGCGACAGCGTCAGCGCCACGTCGCCGGTGCCGGGCGGGAGATCGAGCACGAGGAAATCGAGCGCCCCCCAGTTCACGTCGTTGAGGAACTGCTGCAGCGCTCCGTGCAGCATCGGCCCGCGCCAGATGACCGCTTGCCGCGCGTCCTCGAGGAGGAACCCGATGCTCATCAGCTTCACCCCGAAGCGCTCGAGCGGCTCGATCGACTTGCCGTCGAGCGACACGGGCCGCCCCGACACGCCGAGCATCGTCGGCAGCGAGGGCCCGTAGATGTCCGCATCGAGGAGCCCGACGCGATACCCGGCCCGACGCAGCGCAAGCGCCAGGTTGGTCGCGGTGGTGCTCTTTCCGACGCCCCCCTTCCCGCTCATCACCAGGATGACATTCTTCACGTCCGGCAGCGGATCGTCGGGTTTGGCCGGCCGCCCCGCGAGATCATCGGACCAGCGCGCCTCGGCCGTCGTCACGCCGGGGACCGCCATCGCCGCCGCGCGAAGAGCCGCCCCGATGGTCGCCCGCGGCGATGTCTGATCCGCCCTGGCGTCCTTGCCGGCGTGGTCCTCGCGCGCGCCCAGGCCCGCGAGATCGACGGTGAAGCTCGCCTGCGACCCGAGCAACGCCACGTCGCGAACGAGCCCCAGCTCCCCGACGCTCGTCCCATCGGGCAGCTTCACCGCATGAAGCGCCTCGGTGACGGCCTTGGTCAGCGGATCGGGAGAATCGTGCGTCGAGGGCGATGCCATGGCCGCGGGAAGTAGTGGGCTTGGCGCGGCGGGTCAACGTGAGGCGCTCTTCGATACCTGATGCGCAGCTCTCGAGCACCGCTGGGCGCACGCGGCGTCATGCGTACTTGACGTGCAGGTTAATTAACGCAATGGTTAATCTGTCACCATGTCCGCCGCAGATCTCGACTCGATCTTCTCCGCGCTCGCCGACCCCACGCGCCGGGCGATCATCGCGCGCCTGACGCTGGGGCCGCAGTCCGTCTCGCGCCTGGCCGATCCCCTGGGCG